>CAZCEL010000459.1:0-4090 GCA_964497175.1 uncultured Bifidobacteriaceae bacterium | reverse complement strand
GGGCCGACAACTCGTCGGGGCCCTCCATCCGGTTCTTGGCCTGGCTGATTCGTGCGAGAGCGGCCCGAGGCTGGACGAAGGAGTCGTCGATGTGGAGCTCCTTCAGCGCCTGCTTGATGACGGTGAGCTGGTCGGCTGCATCGTAGATCACGAAATCGCGGGACAGCCCGATGGAGGGCCCTTCCCTTCTGAGCAGGCGCGCACACACGGAGTGGAAGGTCGACACCCACATGCCGCTGCAGTCGGCGCCGAGCAGCCCCTCGACCCGTCCCCGCATCTCCTCGGCAGCCTTGTTGGTGAACGTGACGGCCAGAATCTGGTGCGGCTGCGCGTGCCCATCGCCGACCAGGTAGGCGATCCGGCTCGTGATGACGCGCGTCTTGCCCGAGCCGGCGCCCGCGAGAATGAGCAGCGGTCCGTTGACGTGCAGAACGGCTTCGCGCTGTTCGGGATTGAGGACGTCCAGGAAGGACATCCCGTCTATTCTACCGTGACGCTCTTGGCCAGGTTGCGCGGCTGATCGACATCGCAGCCGCGACGCACCGCAATGTCGTACGCCAGCAGTTGAAGCGGGATGGCCATCACCACCGGGGTCAGAAGCTCGGGCGACGCCGGGAGCTCGATGATGGAGTCGCGCGTGCTGTCAAGAATCGAGGCCAGCGTGTCCGCCCCCCGCGTCGTCACCGCGATAATCGAGCCGCCGCGCGCCTTGGCCTCCTGGACGTTGCCGATCATCTTCTCGAACACCGGATCGCGAGGTGCAACGGCCACGACGGGCATGCGCTCGTCGATGAGCGCGATTGGCCCGTGCTTCATCTCGCCCGCCGGGTACCCCTCTGCGTGGATGTATGAGATCTCCTTGAGCTTCAGCGCGCCTTCCAGCGCAATCGGGTAGTTGATCCCGCGTCCGATGAACAGAAAGTCGGTGCGCGCATGATGCCGCGAGGCGATCTCCTCGACGGCCGGCCTCGTCTTGAGCGCCTGCTCCAGCAGGAACGGAAGCTGGAGCAGGGCGTCGACGTGACGCTTCGAGTCGTCCATCGACAGCGCGCCACGGACCTGACCGAGCCGCAGGGCGAGCAGGTACAGCGCGACAAGCTGCGAGGTGAACGCCTTGGTCGAGGCGACGCCGATCTCCGGTCCGGCGTGCGTGTACACAGTGCCGTCCGCCTCGCGGGTCGCCATGCTGCCCACGACGTTGCAGATCGCGATGCTGCTGGCCCCTCCGCGCCTGGCCTCTCTGAGCGCCGCGAGCGTGTCGGCCGTTTCACCCGACTGCGTGATGACGATGGCCAGCGTGCCAGGTTTGACGATGGGCCGGCGGTACCGGTATTCGGACCCGTAGTCCACATCGACAGGGATCCGAGCCAGCTGCTCGATCATGAACTTGCCGACCAGCCCGGCATGCCAGGATGTTCCACAGGCCAGCACCGTCACCCGCTCGACCGCGGCCAGCTGCGCCTCGGTGATCGTCATCTCCTCGAGAAAGACTCGGCCGGTGTCCTGTGACACGCGCCCGAGGATCGTCTCTCGAGCCGAGGTCGGCTGCTCGAAGATCTCCTTGAGCATGAAATGCTTGTAGCCGGCCTTCTCGGCCATGACCGGATCCCAGAGCACGCGCTGGGTCGCCTTGGATACCGTCCGGCCGAAGAAGTCCGTGAAGTCGACGCCGGACCGCGTGATCACGGCCATCTCTTCGTCGCCCAGAAACACGACGTCCCGTGTATGGCTGAGGATGGCCGGCACGTCTGACGCCACGAAGAACTCCCCGTCTCCGAGCCCGACGACAATCGGCGGGCCGTTGCGCACGGCGACGATTTTTTCCGGATCGTCGGCCGAGATCAGCACCATCGCGAAGAGGCCCCGCATCAGCAGCAGCGCACGCCGCACAGCCGGCTCGAGCCCGTCCTCGCACATCTCCTGCTCGACCAGGTGCGCGATGATCTCGGTGTCGGTCTCCGTGACGAACCGGTGACCTTGCCGCTGCAGCTCCTGTTTCAGGTCGAGGTAGTTCTCGATGATGCCGTTGTGGACGACGACGATCTTGCCAGAGCAGTCCCGGTGCGGGTGCGCATTCTCTTCCGTGGGCCGGCCGTGCGTGGCCCAGCGCGTGTGACCGATGCCGTAGTCGCCGCGGAGCGGGTCCGACCCGATGACCTGCTCCAGATTCGAGAGCTTGCCGGCGCTCCGTCGCAGATCTACCGCATGGTTTCTTACAACGGCAACCCCGGCCGAATCGTAGCCCCGGTACTCCAGCCGGCGCAGGCCGTCTATGAGGACCGGGACGACTTCTTTCGGACCGATGTATCCGATGATGCCGCACATGAGTAGGAGCCCTCAGGCCCTTGGTTTCCTCTTGGGCGCCCTAGCCTTGGCACGCCGTCGGGCCACCCAGCCTTCGATGTTTCGCTGTTTGCCCGCGCTGACCGCCAGCGCTCCTGCGGGCACGTCCTCTCGCAGCGTCGTCCCCGTGCCGACGTACGCATCCTTGCCGACCGTGAGGGGGGCGACGATCTGCGTGTCGCTTCCGATGAAGACGCCGTCCTCGATGGTCGTGACGTGCTTCGAGGCGCCATCGTAGTTGCAGGTGATCGTTCCTGCCCCGATGTTGACGCCCTCGCCGATGACGGCGTCCCCGAGATAGGCCAGGTGCATCGACTTGGAACCCCGGCCGAGCACGGTCTTCTTGAGCTCGACGAAATTTCCCACCCGAGCCGTGTCGTTCAGCAGGGTGCCCGGTCGCAGGTGGGCAAATGGCCCCACGCGCGCTCCCTGACCGATGGTCGCATTCGAGATGACGCAGTGGTTCAGCACGACGGCGCCGTCGCCAATGGTCGAATCGACAATCCGAGCGCCGCTGTGAATATGGCAGCCGCAACCGACCACCGTGGTCCCTTCGAGGAACACAGCCGGGTGCAGTACCGTGTCGGCCCCGACGCTGACGCTCTCGTCGATGTAGGTCGTTGACGGGTCTTCAATCGTTACGCCCGCGGCCATGAGTTCTGTGGCCTTCGCGTGCCTCACGTGTCGGCTGGCTTCCGCCAGTTCGGCACGGCTGTTGATGCCGAGGATTTCGTCTGGAGTTGTCACGTTTGCACTCTGGACGAGCAGGCCGCGTTCTCGATACGCGGCGACGAGGTCGGGCAGGTAGTACTCCCGCTGGGCATTGGTGGCTGCAAGGCGTCTGAGCGCCTCGAACAGGCCCTCGAGGCGGAACGCATAAACCCCGGCGTTCACCTCACGAATGGCCCGCTCCTCAGGCGTTGCGTCCCGCTCCTCCACGATTCGTGCCACCTCGTCAGCCGCTCGCACCACGCGCCCGTAGCCGGACGGATCGGTCAGGACGGCGGACAAGACTGTCATGGCAGCTTTCTGCCGGGTGTGCCGGGTGAGGAGGTCGCTCAGCGTCGCGGCCCTGAGCAGCGGGACATCGCCCGAGAGACATACCAGCGTGCCTCTGCTGCCCTCCAGACGGCGGCTTGCGGACAGCAGCGCATGGGCAGTCCCTCGTTGTGGCCTCTGAACCACAAAGGTGAGGCCGGGCCGCTCCAGGGCGGTTTTCACTCGGCGCGCGTCGTGCCCGACGATGACCGTGATGGAGCGGGGATCAAGAGTGGCGGCGGCCCGGAGCACGTACTCGATCATCGGACTGCCGGCGACGGGGTGAAGCACCTTGGGCAGAGCGGACTTCATCCGCGTCCCCTTGCCGGCGGCAAGGATCACCACGTGGAGATCGGGCATGCCTGTAAGCGATTATCTCGCCGATCTAGCCCTGGACGGGCGCTTTCGGTCGCGCTCGGGCCGTGTTTCTGGAACGCTCTCAACCGCCTGCCGAAAGGACTCGTCGTCGCGCAGAGGTTCGAGGTCCGTGTCCCGACGGGCCAAAGCGCGGTTTTCGGGGTTGAGGGCGATGGCTCGTTCCAGGTGGACAAGGGCCTCGGCGTGCTCTCCCCGCTGAGCATGAGCGACAGCCAGCATGTAGAGGGCGTGATCGTTGTCGGGATCCTCGTCGCGAACCAGGTGCAGATGCTGGAGCGCCTGGTCGAACTGGCCGCCGTTCATCGCCAGCGTCGCCGCGTACAGGCGCTCG
>CAZCEL010000458.1:0-4103 GCA_964497175.1 uncultured Bifidobacteriaceae bacterium | reverse complement strand
GTGCATGAACACCTGGCCCTTGTCGTCGGCCGCGCCGCGCGCGTAGATCTCGCCGTCCCGGATCGTCGCCTCGAAGGGCGGCGACTGCCAGAGATCGAGCGGGTCGACCGGCTGCACGTCGTAGTGTCCGTAGAACAGAATCGTCTTCGCGCCGCTCGCATGCAGCCAGTCGCCGTAGACCACGGGGTTGCCCGGCGTCTCGATGAGCTTGACGTTCTCCAGTCCCACCCGGCCCATCTCGGCGGCGCACCAGTCCGCGCAGCGCCGCACGTCGGGCGCGTGCTGGGGCAGCGCGCTGATGCTCGGGATGGCCAGGAGCGCTTTGAGCTCGTCCAGATAGCGCTCGCGGTTGACGTTGATGAAATCGATGACGTTGTTCATGGCCGCGATGACTCCCAGAGTGACCAGCCGGCATCCCGCTCGATGGCCCGGCCTTCGGACTCGAGCTTTTCGAGATGCGCGCGGACGTTTTCGAGCGCCGCAGGCAGCAGGGCCGGGTCGAGACCATCATAGATGCTTTCGGCAATCGTCAGCACGGTGCGCCGGCCAGACCCGAGGGCTTCGAGTATCTGGCGCTCGCGCAGCCTGCGGTGATCGAGGTACCCCTGCAGCAGGCCGGCCGGGTCCGCGATGTCGGGGCCATGGGACGGCAACATGACCGCCGGCCGCAGCGCGATCAGGCGTTCCAACGCCTGCATGTACCTGACGAGGCTCCCTCCCTTGCTCGCTTCGATCATGACACTGCCGTCCTGGATCACCAGGTCGCCCGAGAAAGCCGTGCGGGTCCTCTCGTGCCAGAAGACCGCGTGGTCGGGCGAGTGTCCCGGTGTGTGAGCAACGACGAGCGTATGGTCGCCGGAGAGGACGCGCTCGCCGTCGACGAGTGGCTGCCAGTCGATCGGCACGCCCGCGTCCTGTTCCGGCCACGACACCTTGCGGAACCGGGCCGACGGGAACCGCGCCGCCAGCGCAGGCGCGCCCGAGGCATGGTCGGGGTGAGCGTGGGTCACCAGCACCTCGGTCAGCGTCACACCGCGGGCCTGGGTCGCGGCGGCGACGGCGTCGACATGACGGTCATCGCCGATCCCGGCGTCAATCAGCGCGGCGCCATGCTCGCCCACGAGCAGGTACGTGTGGTTCCCGCCGAGGGTCATCGGGCCGGGATTGTTGGCCGTCAGGCGAATCGGGTCGAACATCGGATCGAGTGTCGGATCAGAAGCTGTATCGAATTCCCAATCGGAGGTGCGAGTTGCGGCTGTATTGGCCCAGGAAATCGTCCCTCTCGCCCGCCATTATGGTCCCCGAGAGCGTCACACGCCAGTGCTCGCCCCGTCCCTCGGAGAACTCGGCCCTGCCGTAGACGCCGCGTCCGTTCTGCCGGACTGCCGTCTCGAATGCGACGTTCCTGTTCGCGTCGACCGTGTAGGAGGCCCGCGCGACGAGCGCACGCGTCAGGCCGCGGTCCGGCGCGAACGTCAGCCCCGCGCGCCGTGTCGTCACCACCTCACCGGCATAGCCCGCGATGATCAACCACTCGCCACGCTGGCGCTCGATCTGCACGACATAGAGGAGATATTCGTCGGCATCCCCGGAGGGCGACGCGAAGAAGGCCGTCTCGCCCTTCACCGTGAACAGACGTGCCGGCACTTCCGCCTCGGCGCCGTAGGTCCGCAGGTGGGGATAATGCCTCGCGACCTCGACCTCGGTCGGCAGCCTGCCGATCGCCGCCTCGATATTGGGCAGGTGGTTGAAGCCGTCGAAGATCGAAAGGGCGAGCTCGAAGCGATCGCCGCGGTGAGACCAGCGCGCTCCGATCTGCCTGGCGTCCGGGAGCCGACGGGCTACCTCGACGATCGTGACGCCGGCGTCGGAGGGCGGCGCCCACCGCTGGTCCAGGAGCGGGATACGACTCGGAGTGAAGTACGGTACCCACACGGCCTCGATGCTGTCGGAGCCAACCGACACGTGGGCGCGCGCGCCTGTCACCGGCAGAAACTCGGCGTCGACCAAGCCCAGGTAGTCGCGCGGGGCAAAGCGGTCGGTCGGCGTGAGGAGATCCGTTCGGCCCCATCTGACGACCTGTTTGCCCAGGTCGACCGTAACCGGTGAGCGCGTAAACGTTGCGCTCAGACGGCGAACCGTCCACGCCGGACGAGGGAGCCCGCGGCCGTGAAAGTCTGGATGCCACGAACGCCGCACCTGATCGTGCGAGTTGGCCCGCAGCTCGAGACCGCCGGCGAGCTGAAGCCACTTCGCCGGTCTGAAGAACGCGTCTTCTCTGATGAGCAGGTCGCCGACGAAGTTGGCCCGGTCGTTCGGCGCGTCCTGGGGGAAGACGAGCGCCTGGGCATCGACGAGGCCGCGATGGGTGAAGCTCTGCCCGGCCGCGTTTCCGGGCAGGCCGACCATCGCGATCAGCAGGCCGGCCACCGCACACCTGCGACTCACGGCCGCCGGATGGCCTCCAGCGTGAAGTCTTCTTCCCTCATGGGCACGTTGTATTGAAGCTTGTCGAGCGTCAGTCGCGTCCGGCTTCCACGGCGCAGATCCGTCATATCGAGCTGGCGCGCCGTCCAGATCCCCTGCACGTTCTGAATGTCCTTGTACTCGAGCCGGCGCACGGCCTGGTCCTTGACGAAGTTGTCCATCCGGGCAAAGGCGTAGTTGTCCTTGCGAATCCATGCGATCGATCGTGTGTACTGCGAGGACCTCGACTCCTTGGGAGCGGATTGAATCTTCCAGCACGGCGCCCCGTCGATGGCTTCTTCGCCCACCAGGGCATAGTCGAATTGATCGACGTCGCGCTCCTCGAGATCCTCGAAGCTGAAATCCGTTCCGAAGAATCGCGTCGAGCGGTCCTGCAGCGCGATGCGGCGATCCCGCTCGAGCGCCGGCGTCCACATCCACTGGTCGGACGCCCGGTCGGGATGGTTGACGACCAGGAGGGCCACCCCCCTGACCTCGGCCGGCGACGTAAACCGGAGCACCATGCGGCTCGTACCATGCGAGCCCAGGCGTTCTAGCGTCCAGCGCTTGTCGGAGATCCGGCCCTTGGCGTCGAACACCTGCAGGACGCCTTCGTACCGCTGCGACTTCGTATCGGAACGCCGCTGGGCCTCGAGGACGATCTGCCGCGCGTCATCGGCGGCGCGGGCGGCCCGCGCGTCCCAGCCCGGCCACGACACGAGGATGGCCGCGACGAGCCACCACGGTACCGGTCGCCTTATTCGCACGCTGGCCTCTCTCACTTCTCCACCTCGGCGATCGTTCGCCTGTCTATTCGTACTCCAGCGCCTCGACCAGCGATCCCCTGACCGCCGACTCCGCCGGCCAGATCGCTGCCACAAACGCGGCGCCGAGCAGCGTGGGAACCAGCGTCAGCGCGACCTGCAGCGGGAACTCGTAGTCCAGGCGCATGCCGGCGATGTCGTGATGCACGATCTGCAGGATGTAGTACAGGTTCACCGATCCCAGCGCGTAGCCCAGCACCAGTCCCAGCACGCCGATTCCCAGCGCTTCCATCCAGATCGTGCGGCGGATCTGTCCGTGCAGCCCGCCGACGGCCCGCAGCACGCCCAGCTCACGGCGCCGATCGGTAATCGACACCGTCAGCGAGTTGACGATGCCGAGGATGGCCACGAGAACGGCGATGGCGACCTGCACCGACGCGAGGCTGAACCACTGGTCGGTGAGGCGGAGGATGAACGCCTTCACCTCGGCGTTGGTCAGCACGAACACCTGCCGCTCGCCGGTGTAACGCTCCAGAATCCGCCGCCTGACGTCCAGCATGCCGGCGCCCGGTTCGAGGTACACGCGAAACAGGCTCACCGCATCGTCGCGCCAGTGCTGCTGGAACACGGATCGATCGAGCAGGATCGTGCCGAGCTGGTCCGAGTAGTCGACGACGATGCCGACAACAGGCAGACGGAGCGTGCCATACGGTGCCGGGATCTCCAGCGTCTCGCCGAGCCGCAGCTGCTTGAGCTCCGCCAGATTGTCGGACACCATCACGCCAAGCCCTGCTGCGGTCCGCTCGTACATCGCGACTTCGTCTCCCGCGACGGGCGGGAGCCGGGCAGTCCTGGCGATGCTGGAGATGTCGG
>CAZCEL010000457.1:0-4116 GCA_964497175.1 uncultured Bifidobacteriaceae bacterium | reverse complement strand
AAGGCAGGAAGGCAGGAAGGCAGGAAGGCAGGAAGGGCTGCAAGGATGACAGCGAGTCTCTCGAACGTGCGGGCCGGCGCCGGGCCTGCCGATTCAGACGCGCGGCGTTTCGTCGCTGCCGCCGCACGGTTCGTCCTGATTGGACTTGTGTTGTACGCAGGCCTGTACGGCGCGGCGGAGGCCGTCGTGCGCGCGCACGCCGATCGCAATCGCTTCCACATGGTCCGGTCGAGCCCGCCGGCGCGGTACGACTACGTCATCCTGGGCGCCTCGCACGCGGCCGTGCTGGGCTACCGCGACATGAACGCGCGGCTGGAACAGATGACCGGCAAGCGGATCATGAATCTCTCGATCGTCGGCGCCGGCATCGCCGTGAACGAGCTGCTGTTTGACTACTTCCTGACGCGACACCAGGCGGGCGCCCTCGTCTACATCGTGGACTCGTTCGGGTTCTACTCCTCTGACTGGAACGAGCGGCGGTTGGAGGACACGCGTCTGTTCGTGCGCGCCGAGTTCGACTCCCGGCTCGTGAGGTTGCTCGCAGCACACCCGGCGACGCGGGCGACAGCCCTCGACTATCTCGTCGGATTCTCGAAGATCAACGACCGTGACAGGTTCCTGCCCGACGTGCCGGTCGAGGAGGGCGCCAGGTTCGAGCGAACCTATCGCCCGGTCCCGCAGATTGATCGGGAGCGGCTCGCGTACTTGTACCCGGGGCCAGTCGACCCCGTCGTCTTCGACCGTTACATGCGCCGGTTCGAGGCGTTCGTCCAGCGCACGATCGAACGGGGGATCGATGTGGTGGTCGTCAAGCCGCCGATTCCCGACCGCGTCTCGAAGCTCATGCCCGACGAAGCGGCGTTCGATGCACGGCTGACCGCGGCCCTGGAGGGACGGAAGGTTCGGTTCCACGACTTCTCCCGCGTCGGAAACGACGACAAGTGGTTCTACGACACCGATCACCTCAATCAAGCTGGTGTCCTGCAGTTTTTCGAGGCCTCGTTGAAGCAGGTGCTGATGGGCGACCCGCAGAGGTGAATGGTGCGTCCTGTCGGCGCGGTATAATCTGCGACTCCGGCGTTACAGTGGAGGGAGAACGATGCACGCACACACGCGGATGATGCTCGGTGCGGCCTCTGCCGCACTCTGTCTCAGTTCCTCGCTGGCATGGCTCGCCGCTCAGCAGACACCGAGCGCGGTGGCCATCGATCCGGACGACATCGGCGGCGTCGTCACCAGCGCAAAAGGGGCGGAAGCCGGCGTCTGGGTCATCGCTGAAACGACCGACCTCCCGACCCGGTTCACACGCATCGTCGTCACCGACGATCAGGGGCGATACGTGATTCCCGATCTCCCTCGAGCGAGCTATCAGGTCTTCGTGCGCGGCTACGGTTTGGTCGATTCCGCCCGTCAAGCGGCGCGACCCGGCCAGCAGCTGAACCTGAGGGCGACCGTGGCGCCCGACGCGCGCGCTGCGGCGCAGGTGTACCCGGCGGCGTGGTGGCTGTCGATGATCGAGGCACCCACGGGTCCCGCGGCGCGCGAGTTTCCGATGCAGACGAAGGAGTGCTTCGACTGCCACCAGGTCGGCGGGAAGGCGACACGGGAGATTCTGCCGACGATGCGGGCGGGCACCTCGTCGACATTCGAGGCGTGGGACAAGAGAACAGCGGTCGGTCCTTCGGGCCCCGCCATGTCCGGCATGTTCAAGGCTATCGGGGATCACCGGAAGGTCTTTGCGGATTGGACGGACCGAATCGCCCGGGGCGAGACACCGAAGGTGGCGCCGCCGCGGCCGAGCGGCGTCGAACGGAACCTGGTCATCACGCACTGGGACTGGGGCTCCGAGACCGACGGGCGCACGGACATGGCCGCGGCCGATGCCCGCAACGCCCGGATCAACTCAAACGGACCCGTGTTCGGCGTGGCCGAGATGACCGACTCGCTGACCATCCTGGATCCGCTCGAGCACCGGGCATCGGTCGTCAAAGCGCCGAGCAAGGCGTCCGTCCTGGTGTCCGGGTTCAACGCGGCGCCGACCCCGTCGCCGTTCTACGGTCCCGACATCTGGCGACGCTCGGCGGACGTGCGGAGCCTGGCCGTCGACGGTCGGGGCCGCGCCTGGATGGCGCTGCGGAACCGCACGAACGCCGAGCAGCCGGCATTCTGCATGTCCGAATCCAACAGGTTCGCGAGGTACTACCCGGTGAAGCAGAGCGGGCGACAGGTCGCCATCTACGATCCCAGGAGCCGACAGTGGGAGCAGATCGACACGTGCTTCACCGCCGATCACAACATCATGAGCGAGGACGGGTTCCTGTATTTCGGATCGGCGCCCGCGATGGTGGCCTGGATTGACACAAACACCTGGAACCGGACGAAGAACGCGGAAGCGTCGCAAGGCTGGTGTCCGGCTGTGCTCGACACGAACGGCGACGGCCGGATCACCGAGTGGACCGAGCCGAACCAGCCGATCGATCCCGCCAAGGATCGGCGCATCCAGTTCGGCTGCTATTCGATCGCGGTCAACCCGAAGGACGGGAGCCTCTGGTGCTCGGGGATCGGCCGCGGGGACAAGCGGCTGATGCGGCTCGAGAAAGGCTCCAACCCGCCGCAGACCTGCAAGGCCGAGTTCTACGAGCCGCCCACGACCGAGAATCCTGAGGTGTTCGGATCGGGCGGCGTCGAGGTCGATCACGGCGGCGTGGCCTGGCAGAACTGGCGCGCGAGCGGCCACCTCTCGGCGTTCGATCGAAGCAAGTGCAAGTCGACGCGCGACGCCGGCGCCACCGGCCAGAGCTGTCCCGAGGGCTGGACGTTCTACCGGAAGAACGACCCCACCTACACCAACAGTATCTTTCATGCGAACGAGAGCTATCTCCAGCACATGGACGTCCACGACACGCTCGGCCTGGGCCGGGACGTGCCCATCTACGGCTCGGTCAACACGGACGCCATGGAGGCGTTCGTCCCGGGCACACGTCAGTTCGTGACGCTGCGCGTGCCTTACCCGATGGGGTTTTTCCCGCGCTCGGCGAACGGCCGGATCGACAACGCGGGTTCGGGATGGAAGGGGAAGGGCCTCTGGGCGAGCTTCTCGACTTACGCCACGTGGCACATCGAGGGTGGCAAGGGCGAGGGCGGCCCTGGAGTCCTGCCCAAGGCGGTCAGATTCCAGGTGCGTCCGAACCCGCTCGCCAAGTAGATGTTCTAGACGTGCGGGGCACCATTCTTCTCATCGAGGACGAGGAGGCCCTGCGGATGACGCTCGGCGACCGGCTGCGGAACGAGGGCTATCTCGTGGAGTGCGCTGCCGATGGCGAGCAGGGCCTCGAGAAGGTGGGGCGCCTCCCCTTCGACCTGATCCTGCTCGACGTCATGCTGCCCAGGAGGAACGGCTTCGAGCTGTGCCGGGGCATCCGGCAGGCCGGCCTCATTACGCCCATCCTGATGCTGACCGCGCTCGGCCAGACGTCTGACAAGGTCGCCGGACTCCGGATCGGGGCCGACGACTACGTGACAAAGCCCTTCAACATGCAGGAACTGATGGCGCGCATCGAGGCGCTCCTGCGGCGGGCGCCGGTCCGTTCCCCGATGAGCGCGGACACGGTCGAGTTCGGGTCCGTCACGGTCAACCTGCGTGGAACCGAGGCACTGAAGGACGGGCAGGCGGTGAATCTGTCGGCCCGCGAGTTCCAACTGCTGCGCTATTTCGTCGAGCATCCCGGCGCCACGCTGTCGCGCGAGGAACTGCTGCGCCAGGTGTGGGGCTACAGCGAGAAGATGTTCACGCGCACGGTCGACGTGCACGTGGCGAGCCTGCGCCAGAAGCTCGAGCAGGAGCCCAGGCAGCCGAGATTCTTTCTGACGGTTCAGAAGCTCGGCTACAAGTTCAAGCCCTGACGCCGCATGAAGATCCGCGCGAGCGAACGCCTGCTGGCCGTCGCCGTCGCCATGACGACGGTGGTGGTCGTGGTGCTGGCCGTGCTCCAGTACCGGTGGAGCACCGAGGTGAGCGAGGCCACGGGCGTACGGCTCGCCGACACGCTGCAGCTCTCGATGGTCAATTGGCACCTCGACTTTCTCCGCAACTTCTCCGAGATCGCGGTGGCAATG
>CAZCEL010000456.1:0-4132 GCA_964497175.1 uncultured Bifidobacteriaceae bacterium | reverse complement strand
ACGCGGCTGCCGCCGAGCGGGATGTACACGTAGTCCTTGAACCAGGCGCTCAGCGACAGGTGCCAGCGCGCAGACCAGAACTCCCCCACCGACGTGGCCAGAAAGGGACGTCTGAAATTCGCCATCAGCTCGAAGCCGAGAATCCGGGCCGCGCCGATCGCGATGTCGGTGTAACCCGAAAAATCGCAGTAGATCTGAAACGCGAACAAGTAGGTGGCGATCAGCAGATCGGGGGCCGGCGCGAAGGCGGCCTGGCTGTACGCCCCGTCGACGAACACCGCCAGCCGATCGGCTATGACGACCTTCTTGAACAGTCCCCACAGCATCAGCTGCAGACCCGCAGTCACCCCCTGCTCGCTGAACACCACCCCTTGGCGCATCCGGGCCAGCATCGCCTGCGCCCGCTCGATGGGGCCCGACAGCAGCTTCGGAAAGAAGGCGACGTAGAGGGCGAAGTAGCCGAGATGCCGCTCGGCCGGCATGCGCCCGGCGTACACGTCCACCAGGTAGCTCACAGACGACAACGTGTAGAACGAGAGCCCGGCTGCTGCCGCGATGTTCAGCCTCGGAAGAAGCGGCTGCGCCTCGTCCGCCCCGGTGCGCGCAACCAGGCCTTCGATCGAGGAGGCGAGAAAGTCGAAGTACTTGAACGTCAGCAGTCCGGCCAGCACGGCGCCGAGCGCGGCCGCGAAGATCGCCCTGCTCGCGCGAGAGCTGACCGCAGACTCGATCCCGATGCCCCCGGTGTAGGCGGCGAGCGTGACGCCGAGCAGGAGCAGAACGAAGGAAGGCGTGAAGGTCGCGTAGAAGCCCACGCTCGCCACGAGCAACAACGGCCACCGGAACCGGTGTGGAAGGGCGTAGTACACAACCGCCAGCGCCGCGAACGATGGAAGGAACGTGAAGGAATTGAAGCTCACAGCTGACCGCTGACCGCTGACCGCTACATCAACTCATAGGCAAGCGACGATTAATACGACGTCCAGGTCTTCAGGAG
Organism: uncultured Bifidobacteriaceae bacterium; assembly: GCA_964497175.1. Taxonomy (GTDB): domain Bacteria; phylum Acidobacteriota; class Vicinamibacteria; order Vicinamibacterales; family CAVVIG01; genus CAZCEL01. Next base: position 3,135 of record CAZCEL010000456.1, on the reverse strand, counting down.
CTCCTTGGGCAGCTCGGGAACCGGGTGGTCGGGTGGAAAGCTCGTGGTCAGGTAGGAATACAACGTGCTGAATTCCTCGTCGGTCAGCGATGTTACGCGGTCGCGATGATCCAGGCTGTTGCGGCGCCACGCGTCGGCGTCCATCGACAGGACGACGATGGGCACGAAGGTGTGACAGTTCTGGCAATTCGACAGCACGAGGTCGCGGCCGGGTCCGGGCGGGAAGATCTTTTCCAGGTCCACCTTGATCGGGCTGCCACCGCCGCCGCGGCCGGCGGCGGCACTCGATGAGGACACGCCGGAAGTACCCGCCGCGCCCGCCGAGGGCCCGCCGGCGTCACCCCCGCACCCCACAGTGCCCGCAAGAGCGGCTGTCAACAGAAGCTGCCGCACCCGGGTGGGTCGCTGGACCTTCACGTCTTGGTCGACCAAGTCTTCGTGTCCCTGTGGGTATCGTCGAGCCTTCGTGCCCTTCGTGCCCTTCGTGCTCTTCGTGCTCTGTGTTTTCTTCGTGTTCTTCGTGGTTCAGAAGGGCGTGCACCCGCCTTCGAGAAAGCGCGGAGGAACCTTGGGCTCCGGCTTGCTGTCGCTGAAGTTCGCCTTGAGATAGTCGAACAGCACGTTCAGGTCGGGGCCCGAGACCTTCTCGACGTGCGAGGTCTTGAGCGCGTCCCATCGCGCGTCCGGCCGCTGACCGATGGCCGAGCACGCTAGGTTGTGACACGACCCGCAGTTGTCGAGGACCGCGCTTCGTCCCGCGCCAGGTGGAAAGATATCAGCCACCGTGGCAGGTTCGGTGGATGTCGCCGTATCCGCGGCCGGCGCCCCTCGATCAGCAGCCGGCGCAGCCGCCGAGCCGGAGCCTGGCTCGTTCGACGCTGGTGCGCTCACCTCAGCACATCCGGCGTGCAGCAGGAGCCCGGCAACCAGAAATACAGGGGCACAGCACAGGCTCTTCATCGCGGCGTTCCACTCCTCAGTCGACATAAGAATCATTCGGAAGCTTCCGCCGCGGCCGAATCCGCCCCTTCAGTGAAAACACCGGCACGACGACTTCCTGCGTCGCCGCGCTTGCGGGAAAGCCATCCTCCGCCAGCCGCCGAAGCGCCTCGCTCACATCATCGTCGTAGAACTGTTCCATGCAGGTGCCACAGACGTGGGCCGGAATGTCTTCGACGATGGCCGGGCGATCGTCGCGCCAGAAGACCGTGCGAACCGCGGTGGCGGTCATGGGAGCACGACACCGCGGGCAGGGCGACGGCGTCGGCTGGTCGGGCTCCGAGCTCATGCACGGGGGTGGCGTGTGCAGGCGATGTCCCGGGTGCCCCTGCTCGGCCGTGTCAGGTGAGCAGAGCAGGAGCGCCGGGCCGCACGCTTACGCTTTCATCAACTGGACGGCCGCGTCGACGATCTTCGGCGCGTCGGGCCGGAGCCACGACATCATGACCGCGGCGCCTGGACCCGGCACATCGGGGAACGCCAGTTTCCGGCTCCGGACGCCCGGCACCTCCTGGACGATCTCGGTGATGACGTGCGAGCCGAAGCCGGCCGTGTAGTGTCCGTGCTCGACCACGAGCAGCCGCCGGGTCTTCTTCACCGAGGCCACCAGCGTGTCCAGGTCGAGCGGCTTGAGCGAGCGCGGGTCGATGAATTCCACGCTGATGCCGGCCTTCGCCAGCTCGGGCAGCGCCCGCCTGACGTCGACCGTCGCCGGCGCCCAGGCGACCAGCGTCAGATCGCGGCCCTGCTGCCGGACCTCGGCCTTGCCGAGCGGAATTTCGTAGGTCTCGTCGGGAACCTCGGGCTGATCGCCGGCCTTGACTTCGCCGTAGTCCAGGTAGACGACCGGATCCGGGTCGCGGATGGCGGTGATGAGCAGGCCCTTGGCGTCGTAGGCGTTGCTGGGCGCCACCACCTTGATGCCCGGCAGCTGGGCATAGAGCGTCTCCATGCCCACGTCGGTGTGCTGGCCGGCGCTGCCGCGCGATCGGCCCGCGCCGTCGACCCACATCACAAACGGCATGCTGGCCTGGCCGCCGGTCATCGAGCGGATCTTGCCGGCCTGGTTGTAGACGTACTCGATCGCGAAGATGCCGGCCATCGACGGGACGCGCGCGATGGCCTTCGACCCAGCGGCGGCTGCGCCGATGGCGGCGCCCACGATCCAGGTCTCGTCGATCGGCCACCCGCGGCCTGAGGTCCGCAGCTCGCCAAACTCTTTGACCAGGTCGAGCACCTCGCCGGTTGGCAGCGTCGCCGTCGGCGCCTGGTACTCGTAGTAGTAGACCATGTCCGGGTTCGCGCGCATTTCCTGGGCGACGGCCTCGAGCTGCGCGTAGCTGTACGATTTCTTCGGCATGGCAATCTCTCCGTTGTGCTAAGTGAGTCTCGGTTGCGACGCGAGTCCCTTGCGGTTGTAGAACTGCGTCGCTTCGGCCGCGCCCTTCGCGAAGGTGTTGAGCGCGCCCGCCTCGGGAGCCGGATCGGGGCTCTTGCGCGCGAACTCGATCGAGGCATCGACGGCGGCGCCCGCCTGCTTGTCGATGTCAGCCAGCTCGGCTTCCGTCGCCAGACCTTTCGCCACCAGCCACTTCCTGTAGCGCGGAATCGGGTCGCGCGAGATCCACTGACGCACCTCCTCGTCGGTGCGGTACGGCAGACCCATGGCGCCGTCCTGGCCCACCTTGCCGCCGGCGAAGCCCGCGTGATCGTACCAGCGGTAGGTCATCGCCTCGATCATGCTCGGGCCCTTGCCGGCGCGCGCCCAGTCCACGGCTTCCTTCGCCGCCGCGTACACGGCCGTCAGGTCGTTGCCGTCGACCAGGAAATGCGGGATGTCGAGCCCCTTGGTGTACTCGGAGATGTACTTGGTCGGCACGGTGAGCGCCATCGGGACGCCCATGTACTGGAAGTTGTTCTCGTTGACGAACACGGTGGGAATCTTCAGGTTCGCGCAGCTGCGGATCGCGCTGAAGTAGTAGGGCGAGGCCGCCGCGCCGTCGCCGAAGAAGGCGACCGCCACCTGCTTGGTGCCGCGCACCATGCCCCGCAGCGCCGCGCCGGCCGCCATGTAGAAGCTCGCGCCCACGATGCCGTTCATGCCCATGATGCCCTTGGACATGTCGGTGATGTGCA
>CAZCEL010000455.1:0-4154 GCA_964497175.1 uncultured Bifidobacteriaceae bacterium | reverse complement strand
ACGCGCGTATCCCAGCGCGTTGGGGTGGGGGCTTGGAGGGCAGGCGCGGCGATGCTAGGCGCAACTGCAAACTGGCATAGGAGCCTACGGCTGGGGAGTGGCGCCCAGCCGCAACTCATTCAGGAGCGCCTCCCTGAAGTAGTTGGGCGGGATCGTGCCCTGCCGGATGAACGCCAGGTGGAACGTCATCGGCGAAAACTTCTCTCCAAGCTGTGCTCGCGCTTCTTCGCGCAGGCCGTAGATCTGGTCCTTGCCGATCCGGTAGGTGATCGCCTGCGTCGGCCACTTGGAGTACCGGAAGATCGCGCGTTCGGCCGATTCGCAGCTCGCCCGCTTGGCGTCGCTTCGAGAAGACCGGGCGTCGGCACACGAGCCCGGAAGAAAATCGACGATCTCTGAATACAGCGTGACCGCCTCGTCGTACTCCATCCGCTGTGTGTGAATGCCCGTATCGATGCGTACACGCAAATCGCGATACAGCTTCCCTTGCAGTTGATACAGGCGTTCCTCGGGTGTATAGAAGCCGCCCGGCGCACCCGGCTGCGCCTCCGCCATGAGCGCTTCCGCGTAGAGCCCCCAGCCTTCGGCTGCGATCGAGTCCTGCCACATCGACGAGGAGTCCTCGACGGCCCCCGGCGTCAGCCATCGCACCGGGGTCAGCTGCACACGTCCGGCCGTGAGGACCTTGTAATACCAGTCGTGTCCGGGGAATCCCTCGTGTGCGGCCAGGTCGGCCAGCGCCGCGCGGTTGTTGCTCTGGAGTGCGGCGCGATCGTTGTGGGTCGGCGTCACGTAGAAGCGGCCCACTCCGCTCTGCTTGAACGGAGGAGCCGGGTAGTACGCCGCGCCGTCGATGGACGCTTGAAGCGGCGGAGGAGTCTCGACGACATCGAGGCTGTAGTCGGCGGGCACGTCGAAGACACCCGTCCGGCGGCCGTACTCGACCAGCCGGAACGCGGCGTCACGGTACCACGCGACCATCTCGGTGTCCGAGCGTGGATAGTCCTTCGACAGCTCGTCGAACACGGCTCGAACCGCGGACGCGCCGTCGGCGGGAACGGGCCAGCCGCGCCTGGCGCCGATGCTGCGGGCCAGCTCGATCATCTGCCGCCGCGTGTCCTCGACAATGGGCCACGCTTGGTCGAACAACTGCCCAGCCTTCGATTCGATTCTCAGGTTGTTGGCAAGTGCCCAGTTGTACTCCTCTTCTCCCATCGCGAACCGATTGCCGGCGTACGCCGCCCTGGGTTTCGGTGGCGTGCCCTCGTCGAAGAACGTGCGGAGAACGAAGCTGCGCAGCTCCCCGTACGCCTCTGCGGCCTGTGCGCCCACGCGACGAAGCTCTCCGAGCAACCGCTCGCGATCGGCCCCGGCCAGCCGGTCCGACGCCAGCGCCGGCAGCGTCTCGGCGAAGTACTTGGCGTTCGCCTCGGCGGTGTCGAGACCGTCCCGCTGCAGCATGCGACGGTCCGGCACACGAAGGGATGCCACGCCTGCCATGAGCTGGCCCCGCGCGGTGTCGAGATACCCGGGTATGGCCGAGACGCGCCGCACGACCAGGGCCCACTCCTCGGGTGTGCCGTAGGTGGTCGCGCCGGTTCGAGTCATGCCCTGCAGCTGCCAGTCAACGGCGCGAAACGGCTCGCCCACATAGGTGTCGAGCGCGCGCTCCTGGTAACGCCGCGTCCGGTGCTGACGCAGCAGGAAGCGGATCTGTGCCAGCGCGACATCCCGATCGATACCTACGGCGCCCGACAGCGTCTCGGGACCGACTGATTCAATCGACTGGGCTGTTTTCTCCAGCCAGCGGTCTTCAAGCTCGAGGGCGGTGGCGGAATGGTCGCGCAGCCGCCCGTCCACCTCGACCAGCGACGGATCGAGCCCCCCGCCGCCCAGGTACGTGTTCGTCGTCGGATTTCTTTTCAGGAATTCGACGACGTAGGCGGACAGGATCCTTGCGAGATTCCCGTCGCCGTCTCCGACCTCAGCTGCCGGCGCCTGCGCCCTGGAACAGGCCGTCCATGTTGCCAAGGACCCCGCCAGAACGAGCGTGAGCACCGTGCGCATGTGAGGAACCCGACCGCGCCTTCATTCGGCTGTCGTCGGATCGATCACGGAGCGAACGGTCGAGACCACGTTGGCTGGGAAGCCACCTTGACGGGCGTGCTCTCTGACCGCCGCCTCGCTTGGCGCGATGTACAGGCAGTAGATCTTGTCATCGGTTACGTAGCTGTGGAGCCACTGGATCTGCGGGCCCAGACCCTTGAGCACGCTGCAGGACTGCTGGGCAATCCCGCGCAGCTCGTCGGCCGACAGCTTGCCTGCGCCGGGAATCTCGCGTTCGATCACGTACCTGGGCATCAGACACCTCCTGGGGATTGATCCTATCGACGCCTGCCTTGCATCTGCTCCAGCCGCTGCTTCAACGCCTCGAGCCGTTGCCCGGCTTCTCCGAGGCGGCCCTCGGCCGTCAGCCGTTGATACTCGGACAGGTCGCGGACAAGATCGGACACCAAGCCCTCGAGGTCGGAGGAGATCGGGGGGCCTGTGACCGGGGGCCGTGTCGTGCTCGCAGCTGCGGGGGCGGACGGCGCGACGGGTTGCGGTGTCAGCGACGAAGGCACATTGCCAAACAGGCTCGCCATCGCGGTGTCGAAGGTCGGGCCGTACGCCATGCGGTCCTGGACGGCCAGGACGACGATGCGCAGCTCCGGCATGGGGCTGCGCTCGGCCTGAAGATAGATGGGTTCCGCGAAAAACAGCGCGCGGCCGATCGGTATCACGATCAGGCTGCCGCGCCGGACGCTCGATCCCTGCTGGTTCCAGAGCGTGAGCTGGCTCGAGAGCTGGGCATTCTGATCGATGCGGGCTTCGATCTGCAGCGGTCCGTCAACCAGCCTCGTCTCCGGGAACTGGTACGCGATGGCCGTTCCGTAGTGGGGCCCGTCGCTCCTGCCCGCGATCCAGCCGATGAGGTTGTTTCGATTCGCCGGGGTGAACGGCAGAATCTCCACGAACTCGAGCGAGGCGCTCCCGGGCAGCTTCATGAGCACGTAGTTGGGCTCCATGGTCTGCGCGGCCTGCTGCCGGTCGGCCGTCATGCCCACTTCGGTCGCGACGCTCCACAGGTCTTCCCGCTTGTAGAACACTTCCGGGTCGGTGACGTGATACAGCCCGTATACCGCCGCCTGAATCTCGAGGAGCAGCTCCGGATAGCGGATGTGCTTCACCAGATCGGCGGGCATGGCGGAGCGGTCTCTGAACAGCGTCGGGAACAGCTTCCGGTACGCGGCGACGACGGGATCGGCGTCCTCGAACACGTAGAACGTGACCGCGCCGTCGTATGCGTCGATGGTGGCCTTGACGCTGTTGCGGATGTAGTTGATGCGCCGGCCGCCCAGGATGTAGTGGCGCGAGTAGGGATAGGCGGACGCCACCGTGAAGCCGTCCAGGAGCCAGACCAGGCGACCCTCGCTCGTCAGCACGATGTAGGGGTCCGGGTCGAAGGTCAGAAACGGTGCGAGCGCTGCCACCCGCTCACGGATATTCCGTCGCATCAGCAGCCGGCTCTCGGCCGTCACGTCGTCGCTGAAGGGCAGCCTCGTCAGGTCGCCTCGATCGAGCGCGATCACCAGGCGCCTCAGCAGCCCGCCGAGCTCGATGCCGCCGGTCCCCTCGTATGAGGTCGTGCTGTTCGAGTCGCCTTCCGGATAATTGAATTCCGGCTGACCTGTCTTCACGTACGCGTCGCCGTTGGTGAGCTCCCCGAAGTAGATCTCCGGCCGTGTGACCTTCAGGGACTCCACCTTGTGCTGCATCGGCATGTTGCTCAACAGGAGATCCGGCAGTCCCTCCGGAGTGAACCCGTTGGCGGGATTCATCGTGATGCCGTATCCGTGCGTGTACACGAGCTTCTCGTTGATCCAGTTGCGGCTGCTCTCCGGCAGCCGATCGACGTTCAGCTCCCGCGTGGCCAGCATCATCTGCCGCACGCGGCCATCGACCTCGTAACGGTCGATATCGACATCCGGGAAGTCGTAGTACGTGCGGATTTCCTGGATCTGGCCGAGGGTATCCTGCAGCGCGCGCCAGTCCCAGAGCCGGATGTTCTCGAGCGAGTCCTGGTTGTTCGCGGCGTCGAGCGCCTCGATGCC
>CAZCEL010000454.1:0-4173 GCA_964497175.1 uncultured Bifidobacteriaceae bacterium | reverse complement strand
CTCGCCGGTTCGGGTCATGCGCCCGGAGCGCTCGGCGTGCTGCTGTTCATGATGTATGTCGCCGGCCTCGCGATTGTGGCCATGGGCATCGGGCTCGGTGTGAGCGTGCTGCTCCTGCGGTACCACGACCTGAACCAGGTCTGGGACGTCGTGCTTCAGGCGGGATTTTTCGTCGCGCCAATCGTGTACCCGATCGCAATCCTCCCGGAAGCTGTCCATTTCTCCCTCTACCTGTGGGTGCCGACGCCCTTCATCCAGTTTTCGCGCGCGGTCCTGGTCGACGGAGTCGTGCCGGGGCTGCGGGCCCACGCGGTGCTCCTGGCTGGCGTCGCGCTCGTCTTCGGCGCGGGGGCGCTGGTGTTCCGGCGGTTCGCGCCGAGGGCGGCGGAGTATCTGTGATGGCGCCCATCGTCGACGTGCGGCGCGTCTCGAAGGCGTTTCAGATTCCGAGCGTGCGGCGCGACACCGTGCGCGAGCATGTGTTCGGTGTGTTCGAGCGACGGGGCTTCGACAGACTGGTCGCGCTGGACGAGGTCAGCTTCGGGCTGGAACCAGGCGAGACGCTCGGCATCATGGGCCGGAACGGATCGGGCAAGAGCACGCTGCTCAGGATTGTGTGCGGCATCTATCCGCCCGATAGGGGCTCAGTCGTCCTCAACGCGGCCATCACACCAATTCTCGAGCTGGGGGTGGGATGGAACCCGGAGCTCGACGCCGTCGACAACGTGTACCTTCTTGCGAGCGTCATGGGGCTGTCGCTTCGGGCCATTCGCGCACGGCTCGATTCGATTCTGGCCTTCGCCGAGCTGGAGCGGTTCGCCGAGCTGAAGCTGAAGTTCTACTCGAGCGGCATGGCCGCCCGCCTTGCCTACGCGGTCGCCTTCAGCGCCGTGCGCGAGGTGCTCATCCTCGACGAGATCTTCTCGGTCGGAGACGCCGGGTTCAAGGCGAGGTGCGAAGAACGCTGTCGCGCGCTCAGGGCCCAAGGGCGGAGCGTCATCCTCGTCAGCCACGATCCGCGCGTGGTGCGGGCGTTCTGCGATCGCGTGCTGCTGCTGGAGCGGGGCCGGATTGTGATGAACGGAGAGGCCGCCGCGGTGGTCGACCGGTATCTCGACATCACGCGCACGGCTCCCGGATCACAGGTGTCGTCTCTCCCCGAGCAGGTGGAGCGTGCGACCGTCTGACGGGACGCCGACCGCTCCCCGCGTGTCGGTCCTCGTGCCCTGCTGCAACCTGGGCCAATACCTCGACGAGGCCGTCGGAAGCGTCCTTGCTCAGACGTATCGGGATTTCGAGATCCTCGTAGTGGACGACGGGTCGACGGACCCTGAGACGCAGCGGATCATCGAAGGCTTCGAGCGCCCACAGACGACGGTCTTCCGGACCGGGAACCGCGGCTTGGCAGGGGCCCGCAATTTCCTCCTGGCCCGCGCCCGGGGCGAATTCGTCTCGGCGCTCGACGCGGACGACCGGCTGCACCCGGAATACCTGGAAAGGACGGTTGCGGCGCTCGATGCCGATCCCACGTTGACGTTCGTGTCGACCCGCCTGCAGATGTTCGGGGAGCAGGAGTGGACCTCGCCCCCGGGAGCGCAATGCGACATCGAGACGCTCCTCTCCGACGACACCGTGGTCTGCTCGGCCCTCGTCCGGCGCGCCGCGGTGCTGGCGGTCGGGGCGTACGACGAGGCGATGCCGCACCAGGGCGACGAGGATTGGGACCTGTGGCTCACGCTCGTCGAGAGGGGATATCGCGGGGTCATTCTGCCAGACGTGTTGTTCTTCTACCGGCGCCGCCCGGGGTCGATGAGCGTCGCCTGCACCTCCGGACAAGCGCATCTCGACCTGGTCGAGTACCTCATCAGGAAGCATCGCGCCAGCTACGACGCGCATCTCATGAACGTCCTGCGCACGAAGGAGGATCAGATCGGCGAGGTGCGGCGCACGAACATGTCGTTGGAGGGCAGAATCGCCGGGTACCTGGCGCCCGCCGTCGAGCGAAAGCGCGCCGAGCTCAACAGGCTCAGGGATGCACTGCGACAGGCGAAGGAACACCGGGGCGATCTCGACGGCAGGGAGATCGAGCTGGCCGCGGTACGCGCGGAGTCCCTGCGGGCGCGCGAGGAGGTCTCGGCCCTTCGCGCATCCTGGAGCTGGACGCTCACGGCCCCGCTGCGCAGAGCGTACGAGCTGTTGCACCTCGACAGGCTGCGGAGTCGGCCATGAGCCGGCCGGCCGTCGCCGTCGTCATCACGTGCCACAACGTGGGCCGCTCGATCGACGAAGCCCTGGACAGCGTTCTTCATCAGACACTGCCTCCTGCCGAAGTCCTCCTCGTCGACGACGGCGCGAGCGACGTGCTCACTCGACAAGTGCTGGGACGCGTGGGGGTCCACCATCGCGTCATTCGGACGGCCCATCATGGGGTGTCCCACGCCCGCAATCTCGGAGCCCGTTCGACCGGGTCCCCGTACATCGTCTTTCTTGACGCAGACGAGGCGCTGGACTCGACGTATCTGGAGAAGGCTGCGTCTGCCCTGGATCAGGATCCGGATGTCGCGTTTATTTCGTGCGGCACGACATGGGGATGGGGAGAGGCCGGTGAAATCTGGTTCCCACCTGAGCCCGAGCTCATCGAATCGCTGACGCGCGGCGTCGTCCCCGTTGCCTCGATGATGCGCCGTACGCTGTGGGAGGCGGTCGGGGGCTTCGACGAGGCATTCGACGGACACGAGGATCTCGACTTCTGGACGAGTGCCTGCGCCGGAGGATTCAAGGGCCTCGTACTGCCCGAGGCCCTGCTGCGCCAGCGCGTTCGCGGCGGGTCGAGGTTTCCCAGGGCCATCTCGCGGACGAGGCACGTGCCGTTGATGGAGCGGTTCTATGCGAAGCACTGGGCGACGCTCGTGCCCAGGACCGAGGCGCTGCTCCTGGCGAAAGAGCGATTCATTCTCGAGCAGAACGAACAGCGCGAAGGGTTGCTTGGTCGCACCCAGCAGCTCGAGCAGGAGCTCGGAGCGCTCGACGGCGAGATCGCGTCAACGGTGGAAGAGCTTCGCCGGCTCGGACGCGAGCGCGTCGAGCTCGGAGACCTTCGCCGGACGTCGCCCATCAGCCCGGTGTGGGGCCTGGATCGCGGGAAGCCGCTCGACCGCTACTACATCGAACGGTTTCTCGACGGCCATCGCCGCGATGTCCGCGGCCGGGTGCTCGAGGTCAAGGACTCGGGATACACACGGGCGTTCGGTGACGGCCGCGTGACGGCGTCCGACGTGATCGACATCGATCCGGCCAACGACGGGGCGACGATCGTCGACGACCTGTCGAGCGCCGGGACAGTGCCGTCCGCAACCTACGATTGCTTCATCCTCACGCAGACGCTCGGCGTCATCTACGATGTGGCCGGGGCGCTCGCGCAGGCGCGGCGCGTGCTGAAGCCAGGCGGCGTGCTGCTGTGCACCGTGCCGGCGGCCGGGCGGATCTCGTACGAGGAAGGGTTGGACGGCGACTTCTGGCGGTTTACCGAGGCGTCGATCCGCCGGCTCTTCGCCGGGACGTTTCCTCTTGACGCCTTCGAGGTGACCGGTTTCGGGAATGTTCTCGCCTGTGCGGCGTTCCTCTACGGCCTCGCTCCGCACGAACTGAGCAAGGGCGAGCTCGACGTGCACGATCCGTACTTTCCAGTGGTTTACGGCGTGCGCGCGGTCAATCCGGGGCCGGGAGCCGTCGCCGAACCCGGGACGTCAGTCGATCGAACCGCGGCCTCGTCAGATGGAACGGCTCGGCCCCCGGGCGCTCCGCCGAGTCCCGATCGTCGCGCCGCGTCGGGCGCCGCGATCACGCCGGGATCTGCACTGGTCCTGATGTATCACAGCGTGTCAGCGCGGCGGTCTGGCCGCGGATCGTCGGTAACCCTGGAGGAGTTTCGGAGCCACATGCAGGCCGTGAGCGAGGCCGGCTGTCACGCCCTCTCGCTCGACGACCTCGCCGAGGCCGTCAGCCAGGGTGCCGTGCCCCCCCGTGCCCTTGCGGTCACCCTGGACGACGGGTACATGGACGCGCTCGACGCCGCGCGGATCCTGTCGGAATTCTCGATTCCGGCGACGTTCTTCGTCGTCGGCGAAGCCACCATGCCGGGCTACCGGTTCTGGTGGGACGTGCTCGAGGAGG
>CAZCEL010000453.1:0-4174 GCA_964497175.1 uncultured Bifidobacteriaceae bacterium | reverse complement strand
TGCCGTTCATGCCCATGATGCCCTTGGACATGTCGGTGATGTGCATCGAGCCGCCATAGCCCTTGTTGTAGCCGGCTTCCTTGAAGAAGATCTCGGCCGACATCTTGTTCAGATCACCGCCCTTGGCAATGAGGTGCCCATGGCCGCGGTGCGTGCTGGCGATGTAATCATCGTCGTTGAGCGGGCTGATGGCGCCGACGGCAACGGCTTCCTCGCCGACGTAGGTGTGGAAGGCGCCGTACAGGCCGTCCTTTCCGCCGACGAAGAGGTCCTTCATCGCCGTTTCCCACTTGCGGCTCGCGCTCATGCGCTCGTACATGAGCAGCAGCTTCTCCTTGGGCAGCGCAGTCAGCACGTCGGACGCCCGTCCTCGCGTTGGAATGTCTTCCGGCGGCAGAAACTTCGCGGCGTCGCCGGGCTGCCAGCCGGGATTCCCGCCAGGGCCGGCCGACGCGAGCGCGACGTTCTTGTCGAACTTTCCGCCCGTGAGACCCTGGGCGGAGACCGATCGATCCAGCGTCCCGCAGGCGGATGCGACCGAGGCCGTCGCACCGACCGATCCCATGATTTTCAAGAGCGTACGTCGATCAACTTTGCCGTCTTGTGTGTGCATGGATGCCATCCTCGTCTTGAGGTGTTTCCGAACCGTCCGGTCAAACCACCCGGGCGGGCCGCTGAGCATAGTAGCCGAACGCCCGCCCGAGGGCCAGAGCCGTTTTTCGCTCGTGGTGATGGGCCCCAGGGCCCCTCTCACCCGTGCTTGATGAACGTGCCGGCTCGCAGCTCGGCGTAGGCCTCGCGGAGCTGATCCTCGGTGTTCATGACGATGGGACCGTACCAGGCAACCGGCTCTTCGAGGGGTGCGCCCGACACGAGCAGGAACCGGATGCCCTCGTCGCGTGTCTGCACGACCACCTCGTCGCCGCGATCGAACAGGACCAGCGACCGGTTGGCGGCCTGCCCGCCAGACGCGGGGCCGTCGCCCCCGACCTCCTCCGTGCGGACGGCCTGGGGGGCCGAGGCGTCGCCAAACACGCCGGAGCCCTCGAACACATACGCGAAGGCATTTCGTCCGTGCTCGACGGCGAGCCGCTTCCGAACGCCGGCCGGCACGTACACATCGAGATAGCGTGGGTCGGCAGCCACGCCGTCGACCGGCCCGCTCTTCCCCCCGAAATGCCCACAGACCACCCGCACACGGGTTCCGTCGTCGTCGGTCACCTCCGGGATGTCGCGCGAGGACACGTCCTGATAGCGGGGAGCGGTCATCTTGAGCGACGAGGGGAGATTCGCCCAGAGCTGGAAGCCGTGCATGCGGCCCTGGGGGTCACCCTGGGGCATTTCCTGATGCAGAATGCCACTGCCGGCCGTCATCCACTGCACGTCGCCCGCGCCCAGATTGCCGCGATTGCCCAGACTGTCGCCGTGCGCCACGGTGCCGGCGAGCACGTAGGTGATCGTCTCGATGCCCCGATGTGGATGCCAGGGAAACCCGGCCCGGTAGTCGTCGGGGTTCTCGTTGCGGAAATCGTCGAACAGCAGGAACGGGTCGAAGTTGGCGGTGTTGCCGAAGCCGAAGGCGCGACGCAGCTTGACCCCGGCGCCTTCGATCGTCGGCCTGGACCCGACCACGCTCCTCACCGGTCTGATGGACATGATGCGCCTCTTGGAGCCGCGCAGTTGCAGGCTACAGCCGCTGCGGCCGGTGGCTCCAGAGAAACACGAGCAGCAGGAAGACGCCTCCGACAATCAGCCAGGTCAAGGGCGTGACGTTGGTGAACCACACCCAAAGCGTCTGCCGCAAGTGCACCAGGCCCGAGATAGCCGTCTCGATGAGACCGTATTCGACGAGCGCCTGCGCGAACATGACGAGGCCTCCCGTTTGGGGGACGTCACAATCAATTGTAACGCGGGCGGGGACCGAACCTCCAGGCTCGCGAGGGTCAGCGGCCCGCGGTTCGGCGTAGAGCAATCGTCCGCGACGACCCGGCTGGAGGTCCGAACCGCGAAAGCCGGATCCAGCAACGCGAGGCCTCGTGATAGTGTGCCGGAGTGTACACTGCCGTCCTCATCATTCACTCCTGGCTGCGATGGGCCACGCTCGCGCTGGCGGTCGCAGCAACGGCCAATGCCTGGCGCACTCCTCGCGACGAAACGGTCAGGCTGCCGGGACGATGGTGGGACGTCGTGTTCATGCTGGCCGTGGATCTCCAGGTGTTGTTCGGCCTGGTGCTGTACTTCGGGTACAGCCCGTTCACGCAGCAGGCGCTGACCGACGCGCGGGCCGCGCTGGGCGTGCCGGCCGTGCGCTTCTGGGCGATCGAACACGCGGGCGGGATGATGGCGGCGGTCGTCCTCGTCCGCGTCGGCCGGGTGATGTCGCTCAACGCCAGGACGATCGTGACGGCACGCCGGCGCCGGCTCACGTGCTTCGCCCTGGCCACACTGATCATGATCGCCAGCGTGCCCTGGCCCGGCCTCCCGCAGGGACGCCCGTGGTTCCGCTGGTAAGGAGTCGCCCCTACCGCAGCACGTCAAGCAGGTGCGAATACTTGATGATCAGCGCGCGGTTGAACGGGCCGAGGCCGTCGAAGAGCTCCGTGTCGTTGTAGACCACATAGAGTCCGGTCGCGGCGCTGCGCTGCCAGTTGAATCGCAGGTTCGAGGACCAGCGGCGCGTCCGGTCGTTGTACTGAATCAGGGCCTGCGTGTTCATGCGCGTCGAGAAGTTGTAGGTCATGCGCAGGCTGGCCAGGTTGGTCACGAAGGCGCCCTGCGGCAGGTCGATGTCGTTGCGCGTCCACCGGAGCGACGACAGGAAGCGCCCGCCCTTCCTGATCGTCAGCGTGGGCGCGAGGCTCGTCTGGCGCCCTGACAGGAATCCGCCGACGTTCCAGTTCATCCCGGCGGAAATCCACTTGCGCCGATCGGTGTTGCTGATGCCCGCCGCCAGCGGACTGCGATAGCTGCCCGGCGGCACGATGACGCCCGGGTAGATCTCGAAGGGTTCGCGCAGGCCCTCGTACTGGATGTTGAGCGCGGGGCTGACCTGGCCGCCCCTTTCGAAGTCCCACATCTGGTCGATGTGCAGCGTCGCCGTCTCCTGAAACCCATCGAAGCCCCAGAAGCTCTCGTAGCTGAAATGCGGTCCCCACTCGCGGACGCCGATCTTCCGCAGGCCGTCGGTGCGCACGTTCTCGCGCCAGCCGGTCCAGATCTGGCGGAAGCCGTCGGGCCGCTCGAGAAACCCCACCTCCGGGTTGAAGTCCTCGCCCATTTCCGTGTACTCGAAGAAGGCGCGCCGGGCCCTCGTCTGGTACTCGACGCCGGAGCTGAAGGCGCGCTCGCGGCCGGCCAGCCCGGGGGTCTCGGTCCTGGCCGCAAAACCATTGAACGTCAGGCTGTCGCGGATGCCGAGTTTCCCGTCAACTCCCCACGTCCGGTTCCATCCCTCGCTGCCGATGCCGCTGCCCGTGGCCGTCCGGTTGACGAAGATGCCGCCCAGGCTCGATCGATTCCGCAGATCTTTGTTGACGCGCACGGCGCCGTAGTTGTTGGCGGGCGTGCAGGACAGGTCCGAGGGCCCGCAGCCGACGTGTTCGGTCTGCATGTTCAGGAGGCCCACGTTGACGCCGCCCAGCTTGCCGCTCAGGCGGGCGCCGCCGCGGATGGGTACGAGCGTGCCGCTCTCAGTGATCCCGATCCGGCGGCTGAAGAACAGATCCACTTCCCCGCTCCTGCCCACGGCGAACAGCCCCCGGTTCTCGAGGAAGAAGGGCCGCTTCTCCGGAAACAGCAGGTTGAATCGCGTGAGGTTGATCTGCTGCTCGTCCACCTCCACCTGCGCGAAGTCGGTGCTGTAAGTGAGGTCGAGGTTCAAGCTGGTGGTGACGCCGACCTTCGCGTCGACGCCCCAGTCGCGGCTGCCCATCGCCGTTTCGCCGGGAGTGAAGTTCCGATTGACCGACCCGCTGGCGTACGGCATCACCTGGAAGTTCCTCGGCGCCGCCACGTTCAGATCGCGCAGCTCGCCAGCCGACGACAACCGCGTGATGTTGTAGATGCGCGACAGCGGCGACCAGAACGCTTCCTCCCGCTTGCGTTCGATGGTCCGCGCGAAGTTGACACCCCACACCTGGGGAGGCGGACCGTAGCGCAGCGTTCTCAGTGGAAT
>CAZCEL010000452.1:0-4186 GCA_964497175.1 uncultured Bifidobacteriaceae bacterium | reverse complement strand
GCATCGACGAGCCGCTCGACGAGGCCCTTGACGTCGAAGAAGTCCACATCGCGCGGGCCCGAGGACCAGTGCTCGGGCGATGAGCGGCCGGTCCACACGAGCCCCACGCCTCGTGTTTCGCCCTCCCGTGCCGTGAAACGAGCCCCGATCTCGAACAGGGCGACGTCCCGGCGCCCGTACCGTCGATTGTGCGCGAGGGCGTGGAGCAGACCCGGCAGGAGCCATGGCCGCAGCACGTCGAACTTGGCCGAGAGCGGGTTGGCGACGGCGACGGTGCTCGTGTCTCCGCTCTCGGGCGCAAACCGCAGCGCGGCCCGAGCCTCGATGAAGCCGAACGTCACGGCCTCCGACAGCCCGGCGGCCGTCAAGACGCGACCGACGATCTGGTCGCGCGCCACGCGGGCGTCGGGCGGCGGCGACGGCCCAGACATGACGGGGAACGTCGGCGAAATACGGTCGAATCCGTAGTGCCGTCCGACTTCCTCGATGAGGTCGATCTCGCGCATCAGGTCGACGCGAAACGTCGGCACGACCACCGACCAGCCGTCGCGAACAAGGGCGGGATTGAGGCCGAGGCGGCGCAGAATGCGCTCTACCTCGTCGTCCGGGACGTCAAGGCCGAGCACGCGCGCCATCCGCTCACGCCGGAGGTCGACGGTGCGAGGCGTCCGGGGCGCGGGATAACGATCGACGATCGGGCCCGCGACGCGACCCGCTCCAATCTGCTCGATGAGCGCGAACGCGCGCTGGAGCGCGACGACCGGAGCGGAGATGTCGGCGCCTCGCTCGAACCTGAACGAGGCCTCGGTCGTCAGTCCCAGCCGCCGACTCGTCCGTCTGACCGAAGCCGGCTTGAAATACGCGCTCTCGAACGCCACCAGCTTCGTGGAGGCGGACACTTCCGACCCGCTCCCGCCCATGACGCCGGCGATGGCCTGCGGCCTGGACGCGTCGGCGATCACGAGCATCTCCGGGTCGAGCGCCCGCTCGACCTCATCGAGGGTGGTCAGCCGCTCGCCGGCGAGCGCGCGACGAATCCGCAGCTCAGTGCCCGCGAGAGCCTTCAGATCGAACGCGTGCATGGGGTGTCCGAGCTCGAGGAGCACGTAGTTGGTGACGTCGACGATCGGGTTGATCGGGCGCAGTCCCGCTGAGTGCAGGCGGCGTGTCATCCACTCGGGCGACACGGCCGGTGCGACCTCCGCCACGCCGGCGGCGTACCGCGGGCACAGCGCGGCATCCTCGAGTGCCACCCGTACGCGGTCCGATTCGCCACAGGGCACGCTGGCCAGGCGGACGAGGGCGCCCGGCGCGATCGACGGCTCGCGGACCGGAAGGTCGTACGCCGTCGCGATCTCGCGCGCGAGGCCGAGCACGCTCAGACAGTCGGGACGATTGGAGGTGACCTCGAAGTCGATGACGGCGTCGCTCGCTCCCAGGCGCTCCATCGCGGCGACCTCGAAGCCGCGAAGCGACAGGGTGGTGGCCACCTCGTCCGGCGAGGCCGGCACGTCCACGAAGTCACGAACCCAGGAAACGAGGAGTCGCATCGAGTCTCGGCGCGATGGCCCGCGCGCGGCAGAGGGCTGCTCACCCCCGCGTCAGTACGGAAACTGCTCCAGAAACCGAAGGTCGTTCTCGAAGAACAGCCGGATGTCCTGCACCTGGTGACGCAGGATCGCGACGCGTTCGATACCAATCCCGAACGCAAAGCCGGTGTACCGCTCGGCGTCGTAGTCAACGGCCTCGAACACCGCCGGGTGCACCATGCCACAGCCGCCGACCTCGAGCCAGCCGCTCTGCTTGCACATGCCGCAGCCCGAGCCGTCGCACTGCCAGCAGCTCACGTCGACCTCGGCGCTGGGCTCCGTGTACGGGAAGAAGCTCGGGCGGAAACGGACGCGCGCGCGATCCGAGAACATGTCGCGGGCAAACCCGACAAGTGTGCCCTTGAGATCGGCCAGCGAAATCCGCTCGTCCACGGCCAGCCCTTCCATCTGGGTGAACATCGGCGTGTGAGTCAGGTCGAGGTCGTCGCGCCTGTAGACGCGGCCGGAGGCGACGATCCGCACCGGCGGAGGGTGATTCTGCATGTAGCGGATTTGAATCGACGACGTATGCGTGCGCAGCATCGTGCGCCGGTCGTCGGGCCGTCCGCTCTCGCCGCGGACGGGAGTGGCCAGGTACAGCGTGTCCTGCATGTCGCGGGCGGGATGCTCGGAGGGGATGTTGAGGGCGTCGAAGCAGTGCCATTCGTCTTCGAGCTCCGGGCCCTCGACCAGCGTGAACCCCATCCGCGTGAAGACGGCTTCCATCCGCTCGCGAACACGCGTGAGCGGGTGACGGTGGCCCAGCCGAGGCGCACGCCCAGGGAGGGTCACGTCGAGCGGACCGGCGGCGGGCGCCCGGGCGGCGGCCGCCGCCTGGTAGGCCGCCCATCGTGTCTCGATCTCCTGCTTCAGCTCGTTCGCCCAGCGCCCGATCTGCCGCTTCTCGTCCGGCGAGGCCGACCCGATCTGCAGCATCCACCCGGCCACGACACTGTGCTTCCGCCCGAGATACTTGTCGCGTACCGATTGGGCCTCGCGCGACGACCGTGCAGCGGCGAGATCGGCGTCGAATGCGGCGAGCTGGACGTCCACGGCCGAACGATCGGGGATGCTCATTGATGGGACGCCCGGCGCGTCGGCGGGCGTCGGCCCTTCACGCCCCAGTGGCGGCCCTGGCCGCCTGGCGCGCGCGGTCGGCCAGGTGAGCGAACGCCGAGGGACTCGACTGCGCCAGCTCGGACAGGCTCTTCCTGTTGAGCGCCACGCCCGCCTGCTTGAGGCCGGCCATGAATTGCCCGTAGGTCAGCCCATTGGCTCTCGCACCGGCGTTGATCCGTATGACCCACAGGCGCCGGAAGTCGCGCTTCTTGCGGCGCCGGCCGACGAAGGCGTACTTGAGCGCGGTGTCTACCGATTCCTTGGCGGCACGGTAGAGCTTGCTCTTGTTGGCGAAATATCCTTTCGCACGGCCCAGCAGCTTCTTCCGCTTGGCCCGGCGAATCGTTCCCCGCTTCACGCGCGACATGGCAGCGAAACCTCACATCCTCGAAATGACCACCGACCGGATGACCAGCTGACCCGATTCATCACTTGTAAGGCAGCATACGCGCCAGCTTGGCGCTGTCGGCGTCGGCCACCCTGGCGGTTCCCCTCAGCGCGCGCTTGCGCTTGGTGGTCTTGCTGCTCAGGATGTGCTGCTTGAACGCCTTGCTGCGCAGGAACTTCCCGCGCTTGGTTCGCTTGAAGCGCTTCGCGGCGCCCCGATGCGTCTTGAGTTTTGGCATGGTCGATTCCAGTCCCTACCTGGCGACGGCCCTCGCCTTGCCGCCCCCGTGCGGCTTCCGGCTCAGAATCGTGTGCATCTGGTTGCCTTCCATCCGCGGCATCGATTCGGCCACCGCCACCTCCGCCAGTTCGTCGACGAGCCGGTCGAGGATGCGGCGCCCGATCTCGGGGTGCGCCATCTCGCGGCCGCGGAAGAAGATCGTCGCCTTCACCTTGTCGCCGTCCTCGAGAAACCGCTCGATGTGCTTCTTCTTGAACTGGTAGTCGTGTTCGTCCACCTTCGGCCGGAACTTGATCTCCTTGACCTCGATGACCTTCTGATGCTTCCTGGCTTCCCGTGCGCGCTTCTGTTCCTGATACTGGTACTTCCCGAAATCCATGATGCGGCAGACCGGCGGAACGGCCGTTGGCGAGATTTCGACCAGGTCGAGCCCCTTCTGCTTCGCAATGGTGAGGGCCTGCGGCGGCGGCATGATGCCGAGCTGCTGGCCGGCGTCGTCGATGACGCGGATTTCGCGGACTCGAATACGTTCGTTCACGCGGACGCGATCGTCGCGGCGAGGTGATCTGTCGAAAGCGATAACGGCCTCCTTAGATTCTGTGGCTCTCTGCTCTCACCTTTCAGCTCTCGGCCACACCTTCGGGCACTGAAAGCGGAGCGCCGACGGCCGAAGACCTTCCCTTCCGCGCAATCTCGTCGCGCGCCGATTGGATGAAGGCTTCGATCGTGCTCGCGCCCTGATCGCCTCCGGCGCGCGAGCGGACTGACACCGTTCCGCCGGCACTCTCGCGGTCGCCGACGACGAGCATGTAGGGCACCTTCTGGACCTGCGCCTCCCGGATCTTATATC
>CAZCEL010000451.1:0-4199 GCA_964497175.1 uncultured Bifidobacteriaceae bacterium | reverse complement strand
CCGATTCCCGCCGCATCAGGGCCAATCAGGCTATCGAGCGCGCGGTGGCGCTCGACGAGCGAACGGGCCGTGTGCTGTGGACTTACCAATGGCAGACCGACTACAGCGGTCAGCAGCTGGTCTACGCGATCGGCCCGCGCGCGACACCGACCGTGGACGGCGACCGGGTCTACGTGCTCGGTGCGATGGGCACTCTCATCGCGCTCGACGCAGCGACCGGGCGCATGCTCTGGCAGAAGGACTACGTCAAGGACTTCGACGCTGCCATCCCGTCGTGGGGCATCACGGGCGCCCCGCTCGTGGACGGCGATCGCCTGATCTGTCTGGTGGGCGGCGAGCCTGACGCAAAGGTCGTCGCGCTCGACAAGCAGACCGGCGCCGAGATCTGGCGCGCGCTGTCGTCGGACTGGGAGCCCGGGTACGCGCAGCCGGTCATCATCGAGGCGGCCGGGACCAGACAGCTCATCATCTGGCATCCGCGGGCGATCAGTTCCCTCGACCCCGCGACGGGCCGCGTCTACTGGGACGTCGAGCACACCGTGCAGATGGGGATGGTGATCGCGACGCCGGTGCAGAGCGGGCCGTATCTGTTCGTGACCTCGCAGTGGGGCGGCGCGCGCATGCTCCGGCTGGACGGGCGGGTCCCCGGCGCGTCGCTCATCTGGAGCGGTCCGGGCGAGCAGGATCGCGGCATGACCAATGACACGCCCAATACCCTGAACTCGGTCATCAGCACGCCGGTCCTCGACGGGGGCTACGTCTACGGCATCGACAACGACGGGCAGCTTCGTTGCCTGGAGGCGGCGACGGGACAGCTGGTCTGGAAGACGGATGCGCTCCTCAAGGAGCACGCGATGTACGGCACGGCCTTTTTCGTCCGCCACGGCGACCGCTATTTCATCAACAACGATCGCGGCGAGCTGGTGATCGCGAAGCTGTCACCAAAGGGGTTCGACGAGATCAGCCGGGCGAAGCTGCTCGACCCGACCCACCCTTACGTGCGCCGGCGCCAGCAGTCCAACGTGCTGTGGTCGCACGCGGCCTACGCCAACAAACACATCATTCTTCGCAACGACCGGCATATCGCGCGGTTCTCGCTGGCCGGGCGGCCGTGAGCAGACGAAGTCCCTGGTCCTTGGCGGTCGTGGCCCTCTCTCTCGCAGGTGGCGCGACCAGGGCTGCCCCTCAGGCCTCCGCCTCGCGCGTGATTGTGATCGTGAGCGATCTTCACATGGGTCCGGGCCGCGACGCGTCCGGCGCGTGGCATCCCTTCGAGGACTTCCGCTGGGCGGCCGAGTTCGGCGAGTTCCTGGCCACGATCGATCAGTCCGAGCCCGTCGATCTCGTGCTCAATGGCGATACGTTCGAGCTGCTGCAGTCGCCCAACGTGCCCTGTGCGCCGGCAGTTCCCGAAGCCGGCTGTTCGGAGTCGGCGGCGCTGGCCCGGCTCGAGGCGGTGCTTGCCGCCCATCAGGACGAGATCCGGGCGCTTTCCGCCTTCGCGCGCTCGCGATCCAACCGCATCGTCATTCTGCCAGGCGATCACGATGCGGCGATCCTCTTGCCTGCCGTTCGGCAGCGGGTTGTCGCGGCGCTCGCCGCGCCTGCCGGCCGTGTGGACATGCCGGTCGCCGGTTCCTGGCTGTCCGCCGACGGTCGCGTGCGCGTGGAGCACGGGCATCAGACGGCGTTCAACCCGCATCGGTTCGACGGCTGGCCGGTGCCCGTCGCGCGCCGGGGCGGCGCGCCCACGCTGTTGCGGCCCTGGGGCGAGCAGGCGATTCAGGAGCTGTTCGACCGGTACGAGGCGCGCTATCCGATCGTCGACAACGTGGCGGCGCTTGGCGCGGGCGCGAAGTACGCGCTGGCCGCCGACGGTGTCTCGGATCTCGAGAGCCGTGCGCCGGCGCTCCTGCGCTACTTCCTGTCCATGACGAGCTGGCAGCAGTTCCGGATGGAGCTCGACGATGGTGAGGTCAGGCCGCCGACGTGGGACGTCGCTCAGGTGCGCGCGCAGAGCGCGGCGTTCCTGGTGTCGTCGCTGCCAGACGATGATCCCTTCAAGCCGATTGCGACGCGTGCGCTCGCCGACGGCCGCCTGGCGAAAGAAGTCGGCGAGCTGACCGACGAGCAACTCGTGGCCTTGTGCGATTATCGCGCCGCGATCCGCCGCGCGCGACGCCGGTTCGAGCCCGCGCTCAGCCAGCTTCCACCACGGGGCCCGGTCGTGTCCGAATGCCCGCGCACGCCCGATACGCGGGGCGGAGTCTACGAGTACTTCTGGCGGTCGCGGGACGACCGGGCGCTGCGCCATCTGGCGGCCGTGGCCGGTCCCGCCGGCACGCGGCCCCCGCTGTCGGTCTTCGTGCACGGTCACACGCACCTGCCCGACCGCGCGCAGGACGCGGCCAACATGATCAGCGGTGGTCTCCTGAAGATTCCGATGGAGGGGTTCTCGCCGGTGCGCGGGGCGCTGGCGCCGATTGTCATCAACGGCGGCGCCTGGCAGCGCGCGATCACGCCGGTCCAACTTGAGGCCTTGGCCAGAGACCGCGGCCAGTCGCCCAGGGCGCTGCTCAGTACATTGCAACCCGAGCAGCTGGTCCCGTGCTACAGCTTCGTCCGCATCAGCCCCTACACGGACACACCGGCGCCGCAGGTACGGTACTGGCGGCCGTCGACCGACGGCCGATGGCTCGTGGGGGCGGGCTGCGGCCGCTGAGTCGGCGAGAAGATCAGGCCAGCGTGCCACCGGTCGCACAAGCCTGGCTGGCATCGCGCGCGGTGGCGGCTGCCGGGAATCTGACGGTCACCAACCGGCGTGCGCTGTACCCGCGTGGAATACAGCGTCACGCAGTCGCGGCACGAGTCGTGCTGTAGCCTTCAAAGAGACGGCATTCCAAAGACTCTGCGACTGGCTGAGATTTCAGCCACTCGGCGAGGCGTTCATGCCTGACCCTGACACCACGGGCTCGTCGGGTCCGCCCGGGCCGCCCAGATCGTCAAGGCCGCGGCCCCAGGGTCCCATTGCTGCACCGATCCTCATCGTGATCTACGTCGTAGTGACCGGTCTCGCCATCGCCGCGTCGATCATGTTTCCGGGATGGACCGGCAAGCCCATACCGTACAGCGAATTTCTCGAGATGCTGCGTGCGGGCCAGATTGCCGAGGTCGTCGTCGACGAGCACCAGATTCGCGGGACCGTCAAGGGTACCAATCAGGTGTTCGAGACGACGCGCATCGAGGATCCACGCCTGCTCGAGGAGCTGCAAGCGCGCGGAGTGAAGTTCAGCGGCGAGGTCGAGACCAACTGGTGGGGTGGTGTAACAGGGTGGCTGCTGCCGCTCGTCGTGATGATCATCCTGTGGAACGCGTTTCTGCGAAGGATGAGCCCTGGCCAGGGCGCCATGGCCTTCGAGCGCAGCCGCGCCAAGATCTACGCGGAGGACGACGTCAAGGTGACGTTTGCCGACGTGGCCGGCATCGACGAGGCGACCGATGAGCTTCGTGAGATCGTCGAGTTCCTGCGGCAGCCGAAGAAGTACACGGATCTGGGCGGGCGGATTCCCAAAGGCGTCCTGCTGCTCGGTCCGCCCGGGACCGGCAAGACGCTGCTGGCACGCGCCGTAGCGGGCGAGGCCCGCGTGCCATTCTTCAGCCTGAGCGGGTCCGAGTTCGTCGAGCTGTTCGTCGGCGTCGGCGCCGCGCGGGTGCGCGACCTGTTCGCGCAGGCGGAAGCGCGCGCGCCGTGCATCATCTTCATCGATGAGCTGGATGCGCTCGGCAAGATGCGCGTGGCATCGGCGATCGGCACGCACGAAGAGCGGGAGCAGACGCTGAACCAGCTGCTGGCCGAGATGGACGGCTTCGATCCGCGCAAGGGCGTCATCGTCATGGCAGCCACGAACCGGCCGGAGGTGCTCGACCCGGCGCTCCTGCGCCCCGGGCGATTCGATCGGCAGGTGGTCGTGGATCGGCCCGACATCCGCGGGCGCGAGGCCATCCTGCGGCTCCACGCGCGCTCGGTGAAGCTGGCGGCAGACGTGGATCTCAAGGTCGTCGCCGCGCGAACGGCCGGATGTGCCGGTGCCGATCTCGCGAATCTGGTCAACGAGGCCACCCTGCTGGCCGCACGGAAGGACCGGCGGCAGGTGTCGGCGGCAGACTTCGAGGAAGCCATCGATCGACTCCTTGCGGGC
>CAZCEL010000450.1:0-4201 GCA_964497175.1 uncultured Bifidobacteriaceae bacterium | reverse complement strand
CGACCTTCACACGCCTCTGCGGGATCATCAAAGCCGCTCCTGGCCGCTCAGCGCCTGCCGTTCTCCCCGGAGCAGCGTCGCGATGTCCTCGCCATGGTCGGCCTCGAGCGCTTCGGCCGACCGTGTGGGCTCGATATCGTGAACGGCAAAGACGATGTAGTCCTCGCTCAGGAAGGTGTCGCGAGCGTCCTTCAGGGCGCCGCGCAGGCGAGCCACGATGGAGCGGCACAGCTCTTCTGCGCGCTGCTCGAGATCGTCGTTGTCGATGAGCTCCCGACCCAGCTCAACGAGATCGTGCCAGCCGCCGGAGAACGGACGCACCAGGGCGACCGAGATGACGCCGTAGTCGTAGACGCGGAATCTGGGGCGAAACCCGTCCGCCTCGCCGATGCCGACCGTCTCGCCCTCGAACGAGAGCGGCGGCTTCTCGTACTGCACGTACGACGGGGTCGCTGGCTTCGGGGCGAGGCGCGCCGGCACCGCCGGTCCGCCGATGAGACCGGGTATTCGCTGGAGATCGGCCGACTCCGCCACATCGAAGAGGTAGAAAGCGACGACCTGTGCGACGCGGATCGTACTCACAGCCGCGGGAATCCCCTGAGTGCTGGCGCCGCTCAGTGCGAGGGCTTCTCGAGCGGCTCGAGCAGAATGTACCAGCTCTCGCAGTCGGTCCGGGACCCCCCGCCCATGGTGACGGTGAAGGCCACCTTGAGCGACGGGATCTCCCATCGATGCCGGGCGCGGTTGCCCACCATGGTCACGCGGAACGGCTTCAGCAGGTTGTCCGGCGACTCGTGATCGCGGTGCTCGTCCTGAACCCCCACAAACAGGGCGAACTCGCGGCGCGGACCAAGGTGGACCTCGTACTGGCCCTCGCGATTGACCACGTGATCGTACACGCGCTCGGCATATCGGCCAGCCGGATCCGGGCAGGACTGCCAGTTGCCCTCGAGAATGTTCCGCGGACTGCTCGAGTACGAGATGAACTCCTGGGACATCGCCGACGGCGCGGCCACCAGCAGCGCCAGCACGGCCGTCCCCGCGCCGACTAACAGGCGGTGAAGCCGCCGGGCGGGAGGCCACTGGTTCAACATGAGCGAGTCCATCGCAGAATAACATCAAACCCTGTTGCCGGGCTCCGCTTGACCCGTGGTCTAGAATCGCGTTCAAAAGGAGCCTCAGCCATGCCCGCACCCCAGACCTACAAGAACCACGCGCGCATCGTACCCATCTACCACATCGGTGTGTTCTTCCCGCTTGCGGCAAACCTGCTCTGGGCGGCGTACCGGTTGACCGGCGACGTCACGGGAGACTCGGTCATGAGCCTCATCGTCGCCCTCGCGCTGCTGCTCATGTTCTTCTCGCTCCGGGTCCAGGTGCTCACCGTCCAGGACCGCGTCATCCGTCTGGAGATGCGCCTGCGCCTTCAGAAGATTCTCCCGGCGGACCTGCTGGCAAAGTCTGACGCGCTCACGGTCCCGCAACTGATTGCGCTGCGCTTTGCGAGCGACGCGGAACTGCCGGCGCTGGTCCGCGATGTGCTGTCGGGAAGCCTGACAACCCAGAAGGACATCAAGCTGCGCGTCAAGGACTGGCAGGCGGACTACCAGAGGGCATGAAGCAGAAAGGCAGAAAGGCAGGAAGGCAGGAGGGCAGGAAGGCAGAAGGGCAGAAAGGGGCTATTTCTGGATGGCCCTGAGAATCTTGGGGGCCAGGAACCAGAGCAGGGTCCCCGGTTCGGTCGGGGGGAGACTGTCGACGTCGATGCGGCACACGGCTCCCTTCTTGAACTCGAAGCCGCGGCGCGCGCCGACGAGCCGTCCGGCGATCTCGCCGATGCCCGGCTCGTGGCCTACGAGCGCGATGCTCGTCTGATGGGCGTGCCTGGACAGATCGGCCAGGACGTCCTGGAAGGATCCACCAGGCGCCAGCGATGCGACCGGCTCGACCGGCGGTCCCGACGAAAAGGCGGCGGCAACAATCTCCGCCGTCTGTCGTGTGCGGACCAGCGGGCTCGTGAGGACCACGTCAAACGTCACGCCGAGGCGAGCCAGACCGCGGGCAGCGCGGCGCATGCGCGCCATCCCGTCCGCGGTGAGCGGTCGCTTGGTGTCGTCGGGCCACGCGTCTCCGCGCTCCTCCGCGATTGCGTGCCGAATCAGGTACAGCTCGTGAGGGCTGGCCATCTTGTCACCCGGCGCGGCGCGCCGCGCCACCGTCCACCGCGCTCGTGCGTGCGCTGAGGCGGTCGCAGAGTCCGCTCAGTGCCGGGCGGCGACGAACGTACTGCCCGTGCAAGCGCCGGCACCGCGCTTCGAGCGAAACCGAGATCCGCTCCAGATCGCGCCAGACCGTCAGGTTCGGGGGCGCGAGGCTCGTCTGCGCCCGCCGCACGCGTTCGATCAGCACGTGCAGGTCGTGCAGATGCCCGAGCAGATCCTGATCGTGCCTGAGGCGGACAAGATCCGCGCGCCGCGCGGGACGCTCGCTTCCTTCGCACAGCAACTCGACGCCGTACCGGACCTTCTTCAGCGCTATGCGCACCGCGTGGAGCCGCTCGGCCAGGTACACGGAGCCAGCCTCGTCGATAGCCAGCTGCAGGAGGGCAGTGCGGCGAGCAACCCTCGCTTCGACCGCCCAGATCCAGCGGCGCCGCGCCAGCGGCGAGCGATCATCGCGGACCCTGGCGGCGACGGTTTCGAGCTTCCTGGCGATTCGCCGGAGCTCCCGCGCCGCGCCCGACTGCAGCAGCTTCGCATGGGTCGAGTCGCGCGCCTGGCGGGCCTCCTGTTCGAGCACGTCCAGTGCCCTCCCGTAGCCGGGCTCCCGACGCCGAAGCTCGTCGAGCTCGAGCGCCACCACGTCGAGCTCGCGAACTCCACCGAGGCGGCGGGTGACCTTGCGCAGCCTGCGGGCGAGCCGGCCCGCGGTCTGCTGCCCCAACTGGAGCACCGGCAGCAGCTCGCGAAGACGCCGCGAGGCGACGCGCATGCGGTGCACGGCGCGGACGTCGCCGGCTTCCACGCCAGGTAACGTCTGTGTAAACCGGCTCAGCCGGCGCAGGAAGAGGGCGTGGCGCGGCGTCGATGGTACCATGATGTCCGGGTGGAACAAGACCTACAGGACCGCCGGAGACTCCCATTATAGTGAGGGCTCCTTCGGGGCCACAACACGATGCGCCTGGCCGCCATCGACATCGGCACCAACTCGGTTCACATGATCGTGGTGGCCGTGCGGCCCGACTCGTCCTTCGAGGTCGTCGATCGGGAGAAGGAGATGGTCCGGCTCGGCGCCGGGGGACTGGGCGGACGGGCCCTCACGGCGGAGGCCATGCAGGCCGCGCTGCAGGTGCTGTCGAAGTTCAGACGCCTCGCCGAATCACACGGCGTCGACGAGATCATCGCCGCCGCGACGAGCGCCGTCCGCGAGGCCGACAACAGCGCCGAGTTCCTCGACGCCATCGCCCGCCAGACGGGCATCCGGGTGCGCGTCATCTCGGGAACCGAGGAGGCGCGCCTGATTCACAAGGCGGCCGCGTACGGCGTCGGCATCGCGGACGAGGTCGGCGTGGCGATCGACATCGGTGGAGGCAGCGTCGAGATCACGCGGGGGACCGGCAGCGCCATCGAGCAGGGTCGCAGCTTCAAGCTCGGCGTGATCCGCCTGACAGAACGGTTCATCAAGAGCGATCCCATCGAGCCACGTGAGGAGCGTCGCATCGTCCGGCACGTCAACGCCGCGCTCGGTCAGTACTTCACTGAGCTGACGCGGGCGGGTTTCGATCGCGTGATCGGGACCTCGGGCACGGTGCTCAGCCTCGGCGCCGTGGCGCTCGCCGAGCAGGGGCAGCCGCCGGGCACGAGCGTCCGCAACCGTCGTGTCTCGGTGAAGCAGCTGCGCCAGGTCCGGGCGACGCTGACCGGGCTCAGCCTGGAGAAGCGGCTGCGGGTGCCGGGGCTCGAGCCGCGCCGGGCCGACCTCGCCGTCGCGGGCGCCATCCTGCTCGACACGATCATGCGCCGACTCGGGGCGTCGGAACTCACGCTGTGCGATCTGTCGCTGCGCGAGGGTCTGGTGCTCGACTACATCGAGCGCCACCGCAAGGAGATCGCCCAGGTGGACCGCTACCCGGACGTCCGCCGGCGAAGCGTCATCGAGCTGGCCGAGCGCTGTAACTACCTTCCCGAACACGCCCAGCAGG
>CAZCEL010000449.1:0-4214 GCA_964497175.1 uncultured Bifidobacteriaceae bacterium | reverse complement strand
CCATAGGCCCGCCGGAGGCGCGCTTCTTCTCTTTGACCGTCCTCCAGGGCCTTCGCCGCTTCCTCTTTGAGGCGGCGTTTTGAGCTCGTTTCAAAGCCGTCCGGCGGCACGATGTGGTCGCGAATCACCGACACGTAGAAGCCGGCGGGGTTGATAATCCGCTGGTCACCCTGGCTGACGACGTGGTCGGCCCATTCAAGCTGGTCCTGAACCTCCTGCGCCGACGAGACGGTCGCCAGCACCTGGCGAGCCTGGCGTTCACTGACGCCACGCTTCGTCAGCGCTTCGAGGAGGACAGAATCCACACTCCCCTCTTCTCCACCCTGTTCAACGGACGGGTCGACAGGGACGGACTCGATCATCGCGTCCGGCAACAGCGGTTCACCGAGACGGTGCCGGCGGTCGCGATGGAACTTCTCCCCATGCTTCAACACAATCTTATAGGCCTTGCGGTCGCTGGTGGCCTCCACGCTCCATTCCGCCAGGTAGCCCTGGGCCTTGAGTTCGTCGAGGGAAGGACCGAACTGCTCCTTGATCCGCGAGCGTTGGCGATAGTGACGGACGTGCAAGATTTCACACAGTTCGTCGTACCGCTTCGAGAACGACCCATCATCACGCGACGCGTACAGCCAAATCTGGAGTAGCGGCACCAGGGCCTTCGCGATATGGTTCTTGAGCTGACGATAGGCCACAATGTCGATCGGCAACTGATGATTGCTGTTGATGTTCTCGAGCTGCCATTCAGACAACCAGATGTAGTTCTTGTCAGCGATCGTGCCGTCTGGTAATTCTTTACCCATACTCACCGCTCGGTCGAAGACATGGAAGTAGTCTTTCACCCACCGCTTTTGACCGGCGAAGTACACCGTTCCCTCGGAGAAAATCGAGGTGCTCACCATGACCTTGAGCCACTCCTCAATTTCCTTGTAGCGTTGCCCGTTTTTCCGCTGACCGACCAGACGCAGAAGCTCGGCCGAGACGAATGGAATCGGGTTGGCAATCCTCCCCTGCTCTTGATGGATGTCATTGATGATCTTGTGAAGGGCGAGGTACTTGTCCTGGTCGGCCGTGATCGGGAGGCCATAGAGCGCCAGGTGCGCATTCCACGCATCGTGATCACTTCGTCCAGACCATCGTGATCACTCATTCCGGGCCATCGTGATCGGAGCGAAGCGACGTGGGACGTCAGTAAGTGTCGATCAGCCTCCTTGAGCGAAGGGCGTCATTGTAGTCGGTCATCTTCCTTGTTGAAAAGGGATGAGGATGAAGCCTGTGGACCGTTGTGGGCGGCGCGTTCTGTGCGCCGTCCAACGAGCTTGTGGGAAACGCGTTCTGTGCGTTTTCCACAGCTCGGGCACGGTCCACAGGCCGCCGCGATCGATCGCGACCGGTCAGGATGCCCTATACGCGACGATCGGCGCGGGGATCGACCCGTAGCATCCCCCTGAAATCGTGTCACCGTGCTCATGCGTCGCTCTTCCCGTTCGGTGCGGATGATCCGTTCCCCGAGGACTTTCGGCGCGAGGGGCCACCGAGCGTGAGCCGATGCGCCCGGTGCACGACACGATCGAGGATCGCGTCGGCCACGGTTGGATCGCCCAGGTGCTCATGCCAGCGGTCGCTCGGGAGCTGACTCGTGATGATCGTGGATCGGGTGCCGTCACGATCGTCGAGGATCTCCAGCAGGTCCTGGCGCTGACTGTCTTTCAGCGCCACGAGTCCCCAATCATCGAGGATCAGCACATCGACCCGCGCAAACCGCGCCAGGACAGTCGGGTAGGTGCCGTCGCCGTGCGCAAGGGTCAGCTCCGGAAAAAGGCGAGGAATGCGCCGGTAGATGGCACGATGCCGCTGGCGGCAGGCCTGCTGCGCCAATGCACAGGCGAGAAACGTTTTGCCGACGCCGGTGGGGCCGGTGATCAGAATGTTCTGATGCTCGGCGACCCAGCGGCACGTCGCGAGCTGGCGGATGAGGCCGCGCTCGAGTTTGCGACCGCTGTAGTCGAGATCCTCGAGACACGCCTGGCTCAAGCGCAGCTTGGCTTCCTTGAGCCGCCGCGTGAGCGCCCGGTTCTCGCGCGCCAGTTGCTCGGCATCGACGATCATCCCGAGGCGCTCATCGAAACTGAGCGACGTGCTCGAGGGGTCGCGCTGTTGGGCGAGGTAGGCGTCGGCCATCGCGCCCAGCCGCAGGTGGTGGAGTCGTTCGACGGTTTGTTCAGTCAGCATGCGGAAGCTCCTGTTGGTAATAAGCCGGCCCGCGGACATTCGCGTGCCCAGCACGGGGCGTAGACGGCGAGTCATCCGCCTCGAGCGGCACGCGATCGAGCCCGTGTTTGAGCATCGTCTCGACGTGTCGATACGAGCGGGCGCCGACGGCGACGGCCCGCTCGCTGGCCGCTTCCACCCGCTCCGCCCCGTACTGTTTGACGAGGCGCAACACGCCGAGACAGGACCGATAGCCCTGCTCGGGATGCGGCCGACTCGCGAGAATCTGCTCGACGAGGGCCGCGGTGTGCGGGCCGACCGTGGCACCCCACCGGATCAGCCGCGATGGACTCCATTCCAAGTGCGCCCGGTGGGCGTGGGGCATGTGCTCGGGGACGGTGGTGTAGCCCGGGTGATGACTGCGGCGATGCACCCAGATCCGGGTGCCGCGCTGAAACACTTCGAGCGTCGTGGCTGAGAGCCGGATGTCGAGGGTCTGGTGAACGAGGCGATGCGGGACGGAGTAGAGATGGTGCTCGACGTCGACGTGATAATCGATGTTCACGCGCGCCTCGCGCCATTCGGTGTAGACGAAGCGCTCGGCGGGCAACGGCCGGAGCGCCGGCTGATCGAAGCGCGTGAAGAGGTCCCGGCGCGACGCGCCGCCGTAGCCTTTCATCGGTCGGGCGTTCAGATCCGCGAGCAGCTCGCGGATCCGCGCGTTCAGCACCGAGAGCGAGAAGAAGGTCTCATGCCGCAGCCGCGCCAGGATCCAGCGTTGGGCGACCTGCACGGCCACTTCGACTTTGGCCTTGTCGCGAGGTTTGGCCGGTCTGGCCGGCAATATCGCCGTCTGATAGTGCGCGGCCCACTCCTCGTACGTGCGCTGCAGAATGGGTTCGTAGCGACACGCGGCGCGCACGCCGGTCTTCAGCTGATCGGGAACCACGAGCCCGGGGGTGCCGCCCAGATACTCCAGCGTTCGACTGTGACTCTGGATGAAATCCGCACTCCGCTGCGTCTCGGTCGCCTCGGCGTAGGTATAGTTCGAGGCACCGAGGACGGCGACAAACAGTTCGACGGGCCGCACGACCCCGGTCGCCGGATCGACGAGCTCGGGCTTCTTGCCCGAGTAATCGACAAAGAGCTTCTCCCCGGCCTTGTGCACCTGGCGCATGGACCGGCGCTGCTGCTCGACCCAGTCACGGTAGTGGACGCAGAAGGCGGAATAGCGATAGCCATCCGGATGCTGCTGGAGATACTCCAGGTGCAGCAGCTCCAGCGTGACGCCGGCGCGCCGCAGTTCCGTGTGGATCCAGGCCGGGTCGGGCAGCGGGCGCACCGGACGGCCGGTGACCTTCGGGCCGTAGAGCCGTTGGTCGAGGGCGTCGTCGGCCACCTCCTCGACCGCTTCCCACGTCAGGCCGATCGCGCTCGCCCGACTCATCACCGACGCAACCGCGCCGGGGCTGATCCCCAAGCTGCGCGCCGTTTCGCGGTGGCTTCGCTTCAGGCTCCATTTCAGCCGCAGAATCTCTCGAATGTGTCGCATGAGCAGTCGTTCCGTTGCCATCGCCCCCCTCCGCCGACCAGCAGTCGGCCAAAACGGCGATGGTAAAACGACGCCCCGCGTCGCTCCCGGAGGACCCTCACCACGTCCCAGCCGGGGTGATCACCATGCGTGGAATCGGTGATCACGACCCGTGGAACGGGTGATCACGATGCTGTGGAATGAGTGATCACGATGGCGTGGAACAGGTGATCACGATGCCGTGGCGCGCGCACCCAGATCGGGCAGGAACACCGTCGGTATCGGCGCGACGTATGCGGGCACGGGGCCTGATGCCGACGGTAAACGGTCAACATTAGCCAAAGGATACCCGCTTTTGGGACAATTTAGGTACGGTAAAATGATTTAGTCTTATAAGTCCTTTATTTTAAGTATTTAACTATGGCGGAGGGAGAGGGATTCGAACCCCCGGTACCCTTCCGGGTACAGTGGTTTT
>CAZCEL010000448.1:0-4220 GCA_964497175.1 uncultured Bifidobacteriaceae bacterium | reverse complement strand
GGTCCGGGTCGTCCGCCGCTCAGCCGGGGCGCCGGCGGTCTGGCTCCAGGGAGCGGCCCTCGGGTGCTATCTGTTGGCGGCGGCGGCGGCCATCAGCAGCGAACGCGGTGCCATGTCCGCGGGCATCCATCGGCCGTTTTCGTTGCTCACGCAAGTGCTGCTGGTGTCTGCTCTGTTCTACTTCTGGCGGCGAGGTGATCGTTCGCTGCTGTTCAAGCACTTCACGCAGGTCACGCGTCATCGGGAACGTTCGTCCCTCGCCGTTCTTGGTCTTTCCGGGATCGAGCTTGACTTCGCCGGCGCCGAAGTCGACCTGCCTCCACTCAAGGGACAGAACCTCGCTGTCAATCCGCCAGCCCGTGAGGTAGGCGAACGACGCCGCCGGACGGACCGGTTCAGGGAGATGGGCCAGCACAGCGAGGAACTGGTCTCGCTCGAAGAATCCAACGCGAACGTTGTCTTCCTTGAGGAGCGGAATATGCGGCTTCTGCAGCAGCTTCCCCGCTTGAATCGCAAGGTTGAACATCCGCTTGAGCGCCGTCAGCTCTCGGTTGATCTCCGCGTTCGACACGCCGGTGATAGTCCGCCGTTGCTCTGGCACCTGTCGAGGCGTGCCGTCGCGGGCCGTGAACGTGAACGCCCTTCGAACGATCGTCGTCTCCTTCTGACGCGAGTCGATGTACTCACGAATGTCCGCTGTCGTGATTGACGCCATACGTCTGTTGCCAAAGAACGGCTTCAGGTGCCTCTCGATTCGTCGCTCGACATCGTCCAGCGAGCGCTTTCGGTTCGTGCGGTAGTCGTTGATCACGTCCTTGACATAGCCTGCGTAAGCGCCGGCCGCGACGCCGAGTGCGCCTGCTGTCCACTTCAGCACGCCGCGCGCGTGTGCGTTTGCCATGGCTTATGCCACTCGACGGTCGGCGTGGTTGTCGGTGCGACCGCTTCGCAGCGCTTCGGCGCGCTTCTTAATCCCAAGCAGCATCCGCCGCGTCATGAGAAATCCTGCTGGCTCGATCGCATACGTGAACAGCCGGGCCCAGGCCCTCTGCGTACGAACACGGCTGCGCGACACGAGCCGTGTTCGTTTCTCGTCAACCGCATAGAGGCCGAACTGCCAGACCCAATCGAAGTCGCTCAGGTTGCGCATATCCAAGACGAGCGCGCGACGGGGTTCAATGACGGCCACCGGCCAGCTTGGGCCTCGCCCGAGGGGGATTTCGTCGCCGACGGCGAGTTGCTGAAACTCCGGGAGGATTCGGCTGGCACTCGGACGATCCAGGTAGCCGAACAGCCGATCGAGCCAGTCGTAGCTGTACAACCCGCCGCGCTGATACCCGATCTGCACCAGCCATGGCCAGATGTCTTCAGGCGACGCATCGACGCTGACGGCCATCGTGCCTGAATACGTCGGATCGGCGACCAGGCTGTCACCCGCCATGATGCGCGACAGATCGGACGGCGTGGCGCCCCAACGGCTCATCCATCGCCGCATCGGGAACCAATACAGCACCGCCAACGTGAGAATCACGAGGAGGGTCGGAACCATTTGGAAAGATCTCCTATCAGCTCAGGCAGAAGCGAACTGCGCCTCGGACGGCTCGGTAATCGCGCCTCGATCATCGATTGGTGCCTTCTTCAGGAAATCCAACACGCGCGTGTCCACCATTCGATGTTGGGTGAAGCACATGTCGTGACTGCAGCCAGGCACCAGTTCGCCTTCGACGTTAGGAAAGAGCCGCCGCGCCCGGGCCAACGCGGTTGCCGGGTCGCATATGACTTCGTGGTCGCCGATCAAAAAGCAATGTTGGGACACGCATTGCCCGCAATCGATCGTCAGAAAACAGAACGGGCATGACACCCAACGTTTCTGTAGGAATTCGAAAATGCTTCAGACCAAGGTAGAGCAGCTCGAGCATGGGCCCCGCGTTGTTCGGAGTAATTCCCAGCCAGCGCATGAACCAGTTCACGGTGCCGCGAGTCGGGAACCACACCATGGGCAGCCCGCGCAGGCCGAACTTTTGGCCATCGGGACGAAGCCTCCGCCTGGAGACAACAGCACGAGCCTCCGCACACGGTCGGGTGCAGCCAAGGCGAAGTTGAGGGCGAGCCATGCCCCGTACGACTGCCCCCCAAGAAAGACGCGGTCGAGATGCAGCCCGTCCAACGTGTCGGCGAGCCACACCGCGTACTCGTCCGGATTCCCTATCGGCTCAGTGGGGATGCTCTTACTGGGTTGACCCATGACGTCGACGGCGTAGACGCGATAGTCCTTGCTGAAATCCGCGATGTTGGGCGCCCACATCGTCGATGTGGCGTCGTACCCATGTAGGAGGACCAGCGGTGGTGCCTTCTGCGGACCACTGACGATGACGTGCGTCATCCCGAACCGGCTTGGAATCTCGAGGTCTTCGTACGGAACAGGCCGCTGCGTCATCGCCGCGTCGTACGCAGCGAGATACGCGGCTTCACCAGCAGAAGTCTTGAACGCCGATGACTGAGACATGGCGGCCTCCGTTCGCTTGGCGATACCAAGCAGCTGCTTCCGCTGCATGATGAAGTGCACGACCCTGACGACAAGTCTGGTCAGCAGCAGCGGCAGTCCATGGAATCGGTACCCGGGCCCGCCTTTCGCTCGCACGAGCAGACGTGTCACGCCCGGTGCCACCTCGTCGAGACGTAATTGATTAGCGTATTCAGTTTACCGTGGCCGTTTGCAGTGCACGCGGGACAGTCGGTTGACGCGCCCGTAGCATCGAGACGAGCACGGTGTGAGGATTGAGCCGTCGTTGTTGGGCGGTGCGAATGACGCTGGTGAGCGTCTGCTGCGCGTGCGCGCCGCGCCACGAACGATTGCCGCCCCACACTTTCCGCGTCACGACGGCTGGACGGATCGCCTGTTCGGCGCGCCAGTTGGTCGCATCGATGGTGGGATCGAATAGGAACGACCAGATTGCCGGAAATTCGCGATGCAGATGCCGTGTGAAGCGCCGGACATCAGCGACCCGGCTGGGTCGGTCGAGCCGCTGCCCCAAGCGCGTCATGAGATGGCCGCGTGCCACCGCGAGACCGTGCGAGGACACCTCGCCCCGATGATGACGATCGCGCAGGGCGAGGGCCTGCTGGAGGATCGTCTGCACGTCGACGGCGAAGGTCGTGTGCGGATGATCGGTGGCGATCAGTCGACAGCGGCGCAACAGATGCGCGAGACACGTTTGATGCGCGGCGGCGGTGAACTGGCGATAGGGCGCCCACCCATCGCGGACCAGGACACCCGCGAAGTCGGCGCCGAGCACCGCGGCGGCCTCCTCGAAGCCGCGGCCCGGTTGAATCCGATACACGGTCGTGTCCGGCGTCGCGAAGGCCCACAACCACTGCAACGAGCCTCCGACGTTCCAGCCGGTTTCATCCGGACTGACCATCGGACTGCCGCGCACGGTGGCGCACAAGGCCGTGTAGGTCGGGTGGGCCTGCCGCGCCGCACGGTGGACCGCGTGCACCAACCCGCTGCGCGTGACCGTCAATTTATACTGCTGCTGGAAGAGTGCGGCGACTTTGCCGTACGACAGTCCGAGTTGCTTGTTGAGCACGACCGCGAACGCGATGGCCTGCGGGCCCAGTTGTGAGGCCGCGGCCCCGAGCGCATCAGAGGTTTGGAGCCGATGCCGGCCCTGCACGCGACGGCTGCAGCTGCGACAGCGCCCAATGTGGATGCGAAAGGCGCGCACCACCACGCGCGGCACGGGCAATTCTTCTTGATACTGCATCTCGAGATCGGTCTCGAGGACGCGGTCGCCACAGCCGGGACAGCGCGCCGGCAGCGGCGCGTCATGCGTTTCATCGATCCGCCGAGGCACGCGCCGACGCGCCGGTTGTCCATACGCGCGGCCGGCTTTCCGACCCGGTCGCCGCGGATGCCGCGTCAACGGCTTCGCGAACGGCGCCGCTTGGCGGCGGCCCGCTCGGCGCGCTTCGTCCAGCTGCCGCTTCAGCTGATCGACCCGCTGGCGCAATCGGTCCCGTTCTCGCTCCAGGCGCCCGTGTTCTCGTTGGAGCTGTTCATGCTCGTGGCGCAGCCGGTCGCGTTCCTGCTCGGCCCGCTCGGCGCGCTCTCGCAGGGTCGTCGTCTCATCGGCGTCCTTGCGCTCCCAACGTCTCTGCGATTCCGGCACACGGTTGTTATGCCAGAATCTTCAGCGCGGTACAAGACCCGCTAATCA
>CAZCEL010000447.1:3989-4223 GCA_964497175.1 uncultured Bifidobacteriaceae bacterium | reverse complement strand
GCTGGAGCGTGGCGCTGATGTTCAGGATGACGCCGCCGCGCACCTTGAGATACGGCTGCGCGGCGCGCGAGACGTTGAACGTGCCCTTGAGATCGATGTCGACGACGGTGCCAAACCCGTTGGGCGACAGCGTGTCGGCCGCGCAGATGAAGTTGCCCGCCGCACCGTTGACCAGGATGTCCAGGCGGCCGAACGCGGTGGACGTGCTGACCATCGCCGCCTCCACGGCGGAGG
>CAZCEL010000447.1:0-3979 GCA_964497175.1 uncultured Bifidobacteriaceae bacterium | reverse complement strand
CGCCGCCCTCGTCACTGGAGGCGGTACCGGCATCTGTCGCGGCATCGCTCTCACGCCTGTCTGCCGAAGATCGGTCACCGTCGGATCGAGATGCTCCTGTCTGCGGCTCATCACCGCCACATCGCATCCGGCAGCAGCGAAGGTGAGAGCGATGCCGCGACAGATGCCGGTACCGCCTCCAGTGACGAGGGCGGCGCGTCCCTTCAGCAGGTCCGGGGCGAACATCATGTCAGGCATGGGTGAGATAGCTTACCAGTGGCCCAGCAGCTTCCACCACGCCAACCGCACGGTCACCCACACGAGAATGTTGAGGATCGAGATCGCAAAGCCAACGCGCCACCATTCGCGCTGGCTGACATAGCCTTCGGCGAACACGATGGGCGCTGTCGTTCCATAATGCGTCAGGCCAGGACGAGCCACACCGGAGGGGACGAATAACCGGACAGCGCCTCGGCGATTGGCATCCCTCCGATGACCACGAACATCATGAAGCCGGCCAGCACGAGAGCGGCGCCCGGTAGGGGCTGAATCATCAGCCCGGCGATCGACGGCGTGCCCCACTTGTGAGGCTGGCGGCGGTACCTCGGCCGCTACGCTCGCCTGCGCGGGAGTGTCCATGGCGAGGCGAACGGCTCAGGCACGCTCGGGCTCCCCGGTCCCCTCGGTTTCCTCGGTGTCGATGGCAGAATCCGCGAATGGGAGCCCGCCCGTCAGGTCGCGCGACTGCAGCATGCGCGGCACGCGGTCGATCGTGTCGAGCGGCTGGATCTCGTCGCTGCCGTTGGCCGCCTGCAGTTCCCTCAACTTGCGAGCCTTGACGAGCACGTTGCCTTCGAGCGATCCGACCGTCAGGTTGTACGCATCCAGGCTCGATTTCAGACGACTGCCGAGCGTATCGACATGACCCGCCAGGACTCTGACGGCGTCGTAGACGCCGCGGCCCAGATCGGAGATCCTGCGCGCGTTCTCCTCCATCGCTTCCTGCTGCCAGCCGTACGCGACAGCCCTGAGCAGCGCGATGAGCGTCGTCGGACTGGCGGGAATCACCCGGCGATCGACGCCGAACTCGATCAGCGTGGGATCCTGCTCGAGCGCGGCACTGAAGAACATCTCGCCGGGCAGAAACATCACGACGAACTCGGGGCTGGCAGGAATCTCAGTGAAATAGCTCTTGGCGCCAAGCTGCGTCAGATGGGTCCTGACCTGGCGCGCATGCTCGGCAAGCAGCGCCTGCCTGGCCTCTTCGTCCGGAGCCTCGAGAGCCTTGAGGTAGGCGTCGAGCGGGACCTTGGCGTCGACCACCACGTGTTTGCCGCCGGGCAGCCGCACGATGACGTCCGGCCGCACGCGTCGGTCTGGCCCGGCGAGGGTCTGCTGCTCCTCGAAATCGCAGTGCTCGATCATGCCTGCGAGCTCGACCACGCGCTTGAGCTGCAGCTCGCCCCAGCGGCCGCGCACGCCGGGCCGCTTGAGCGCGTCGACCAGACGCCGTGTTTCGGCGTGCAGCTCCCTCCCGGCGACGTCGAGCGACGCCACCTGCTGGAGCAGCGTCGCACCCTCCTGCATCCTGCGGCGCTCGGCGTCCCTGATCTCGTGGTCCACCTGATCGAGCGTCCTCGCCATCGGCGCCAGCAGTTCCTCGATGGCCTTCTTGCGGGCCTCCATGTCGGCAGCCGCCTCGCTGTGTGTCTCGCGGAGGCGCGACTCGGCCAGATCCAGAAACGTCGCGTTGTTCGTTCTGAGGGCCTCGGCGCTGAGCGCCCGAAAGGCATCGCGGAACTGACTCTCAGCCGCCTGATACGTCCGCAGCCGTTCCGCGTGCAGCGCCCGATCGCGGTCGAGCTCGGCGTGGAGCCGAATGTGATTCGGGCGGAACACCAGCCATCCCACGACACAGCCCAGAGCCAGGCCAATCGTGAGAGTGACGAGGGTGGATGGATCCAAGGTCGGAGGTCAGAACAGTATCGCACGGTCCCGCGAGCCGGTTGCCCGCGTGGAGCCTTGCGCCGGGATGGACATGAGCCTCATCGCGACGCCACAAACGGGATCCACGACGCGGGAAGCTGCAGTTCGGCCAGCCGAGTCGCGAATGCCAGCTCCGCAGCGGCCCGACTGCGCCGAGGCTCGCCGGCGCCGGCAGCGGGCCGCTCGAGCGCGTGGCGCGCTGCGATGAGGGCGTGCTGGCGCCTCTGCACCAGCCGAGCGGCTCCGGTCTGACCACCGCGTCGTTCGGCGGCCCGGTGCGCACGCAGCCGTTCGAGGCGTGCACGGTCGACAGGCAAGAACGGCAGAAGCTGTTGAAACCGTGCCTCGGACGCCGTGTCGATCGCGGCCGCGTCCCGCAGGGCGCGCCGACGGTCGAGCCCGGCGCGATAGCAGCGGAAGCACAGCGTGCGACCAGTCGAAGGCGCAGGGGTGGGAGCGCCCATAACGCATCCGGCGGCGCCGGCTCGGCCCCCCGCGCGGCAGGTGGGACACACGATCCGCGGCGGCCGCCCTGCGAGCTCCTCCCCTGGAAAGCTAACCCATTCTTCTTCAGCAGGTTGGCCGTTGATGAGGTCGGGCGGCTTGTACATGCTGCCAGTCTAGCCGCCGGGTGTGACAGGGGAGGTCACGAGCCCAGACGCCGCAGGTCCCCGGCTCGGCGACGCGCGGGCGGCCAGCGCGTATGCATCGAAGTACCTCTGGAGCGACGCGGCGGTGGAGCGCGCTGCCCGACTGACCTCGCTGCCCACGTTCCCCAGTTGCTCGGCGAGCGACAGCTCCCACCAGCGCCCGGCCGCGAGGTCTCGATGCTGCACCGTCATCGGCGCACCAGCCCGTGAACGAGGCGTGTGATCGTGTCGACGCGACGCATGGGGCTCGATATTCCATCGCCAGGCGGACTATCCTCTGCACGGCATGCCGACTCCTGCAAGACTGCTGTGCGCGCTGGTCCTGTCTGGAATCCCGCTGCAGGCTCCGGCGACGCCCGGCCGCCCGCAGGCGTCTGGCGCCGACTGGCACCTCGTGGTGCTCGGCATCGCCCAGGACGGCGGCATCCCGCAACTGGGATGCGACCGCCCGCTCTGTCGGGACATCCGCGCGGGAAAGACCACATTGGGCACTACACGGGGCTGATGTTCCTGGGTCGCGAGTCGGTGAACGCGTCGAAGGTCCCGGTCTTTGCCACTCCACGAATGTCGGCGTTTCTGCGCGCGAATGGACCCTGGAGCCAGCTCGTTGCTGCTCGAAACATCGCGCTCACGCCAATCGCCTACGACCAGCCGGTCGTGCTCGACGGCGGCCTGCGCGTGACGCCCTTTCGGGTGCCGCATCGCGACGAGTGGTCGGACACGGTCGGGTTTCGCATCGAGGGACCGCGGCGGACGGCGATCTTCATTCCAGATATCGACGGCTGGGAGAAGTGGGACCGCAGCATCCGCGCGCTCGCCGACGCGGCCGACCATGCGTTTCTCGACGGCACCTTCGCGTCGCCGTCCGAGATCGGCCAGCCGATCGAAGGAATCCCGCATCCGCTCATGGGACGAACGCGTCAGCTCCTGCGCGGCACACGCGCGGCGCTGTGGTTCATTCATCTCAATACCAGCAATGCCGAGATCGATGGCGCCGACGTCGCCAGAGAAGGCATGACCGTGCCCATGTAAACGAGTGCTGCCCGCAACCACGAGGAGCTTCTGATGTTGCCTGACCGCCTCCTCACCCGCCCCTTCCTGCATCGGTTTCTCGATAACGACGTGATGTCGCCCGATGCCGACAGGCACGAGACGCTGCTTCCCGGCCTCTCGAATCGTGTCGCCAGCACGTGGCTGGCGTCCGAACGCGCCTACGCGATCCCGCCTGTCTGGTTTCTCGGCCTTTACGAAGCGCTCGCCGCCAGCGCCCTCGATGGCTTGCCTCGGGGCGACCTTCCTCGGCGGGTGGCCGAATCCGAAAGGATGGCCACGGATCTGTACCGCAGCCAGCGCGACGTGCTGCG
>CAZCEL010000446.1:0-4233 GCA_964497175.1 uncultured Bifidobacteriaceae bacterium | reverse complement strand
TTCCAACCCAGTCCTTCACCGCATCAGCCTCGGCGAGCATCGCCTTTCAAGGTATCGCAGGCGTGTCGAAATCCGAGACGGCGTCGACATCCGTCAGCGTCGCCTTTCAAGGAGTTCAAACATCTCAGGCGGTTACCGCATCCGTGTCGGTCGGCCTGATTTTTCAAAGCGAGGCATCCGTACCCACTTGGATTGAGTACGCTGCAAGTCCAACGGTCGTCGTGGCGTTCGAAGGCCTGACACTGCCAACGCCGACCATCACATCAATATCGGCGACGTCCGGTATTCAGGGGACGAGCATCTCAAACTTCACGGTCAGCGGCACGAACTTCGATTCGACTTCGACGCTCTACTTCACAGGTACCGGTGTGCTCGTGAGCTCGTACAGCTCGCGGACCGCAACCCAAATCGTCGCAAACGTCAGCGTTGCGCTCGATGCGGCGACAACGGCTCGCGATGTGGTTGTGCTCAACCCGGACTTGCAGCAAGCCTCAGTACCGGACGGGTTCCAGGTGCTGGCAGCGCCTACGCTTCTGTTCAGTATTTCGACCGGCGGGACAACCTTCCCACAGGGCGCGATCGTGCCGTTCACCGCCATCGTGTTCGATGCAAGCGCCCCTGATGTGCCGTTGACTTCCAGTTCGCTGACGGTGCGGCTCACCGTTACGGATCCAACGTCAGCACCGATATTCGGCCCGACGCCATTGTCCTTCAATGCAAGCACAGGCCAGTTCACACGCACGTTGAATACTTCCGGCCTGACGCTCGGGCGGTACCAGGCGACGTTCACGTTCTCAAGGCCCGACGGCACTGTTGTCGCCGACCGATCCTCCTCGTTCGATCTGGTGGGTAGCTTGTCCCTTTCGCTTGGGTCGAACAAACCGGCGTACAGCCGCGGGGAAAGCGTCGGTCTCACTGGGCATGTGCAGGATCCGAGCGGCACGCCGCTAGTGGGCCTGGCCGTCGCGTTGAGGATCGCCTTGGGCGAAGTCACGCGCGATTACAGCGTCTTCAGCAACGCTCAAGGAAACTACGGGTTCGTGTTCACGCCACCCCTCACGGAAGCCGGAGCCTATGTCGCCACCGCGCGGGCTCTCAGCGGAGGCGCGGGTGGCGAGGCAACGACGACGTTCGTTGTTCACGGTCTCATGCTCGATCCAGCTTCAACGACCGCAAGCATGTCGATGAACTCCACGCTTACGGTTCCACTCCTCGTTCGCAACATCGGCGAGACGAATCTCACTGAGCTGACGCTCACCGTGCAGGACCTCGATCCGGGTGACACGATCACCGGCGCACTGAACATCACCAGCATTGCCGCCCTTGCGCCTGGTGCCACGCAAGAGCTCACGTTGACCATCAATGCTGGAGCCGGCGGTGCGCCGGCATTTCCCATCTTGCTCAAAGTGGTCGCCAATGCGGCCCAGGGTATCGCTGACATCGCCTCAGTGAACGTTTCGCTGCGGAATGCAGCGGGCGTCCCTATCGTCGATCCGCCGACGGCAACGGTTGGACTGAGCCCCGGCTCTTCGCGACTCGTCTCGTTCGCGCTCCGAAATGAGAGCGATACGGCCATTCTGAATGCACAGGCCCGTCTGGAAGATCCAACCACGTTCAATTGGGCCGAGATTCAGAATGCCGTGCTCGGCAACCTCGCGCCGGGGGAATCCAGAGCATTCGGCGTGGCACTGTTTCCTCCCGCCAGTCTGTCCCCCGGCTCACATCTGATCAACGTGGAGGTCGCGACCGGTCTGAGCACGATTGTTGTGCCCCTCACCGTCGAGATCACTTCGTCCGGCGTTCGGCCCGTGTCACTGCAGGTGAGCGACGACGCCGCGAGAGACGTGTCTGGCGCAAGCGTCCAGTTGGTGAGTCAGAGACTCTTGACCAACGGCGGCTCGGGCACGGACTCCAACGAAATCTACGAGGGCACAACCGACAGTTCCGGGCGACTCACATTCCCTGCAGTAGCCGCCGGCACGTACGCCTTGCGAGTGCTCGCTGCGCAACACGCCGATTACCAGGCGGAAGTCACCATCGAGGCGGGCACGTCGCCGCAGGATATCGAGGTGATTCTGTCCACGACCGTCGTGAACTTCAGCTTCAAGGTGACGGCCACGGCAATTACCGATCAGTACGACGTGGCTCTGGTCGTCACCTACAGCACGGATCTGATCAAGCCGGCGCTCGTTGTGTCTCCTGGTCGCGTCGACCTGTCGATGTCCCGAAATGGGCAGTTCACCGGCGCTATCACGATAAACAACAGTCACACGCAAACGACTGTCACAAGTATCAGAATTGACGCGACGAGTCTCGGCCTGCCGGACCGCTTCCGGGTGACCTTCTGTCAAGTGTCGTCCCAGACACCGCCGGATCCTTGTGGCGAGAGCGCCCCGACTGCGTTTTCGATTGAATCGTTGGGACCTCGGCAAAGCGCAACAATCCAATACACCGCGAGGCTCGGTCCCGGCGAGGAACCACCGAGCCAGCCTCTGGGTTCCATTTCCGTGACCGGGAAGTACATCTACTCGCTCCGCGGTATCGCCAGAGAGGGGCAAACCGATTCGGGAGTGCTGGTCACCTACACGAAGCCGGAAAGCCTGCGCGTGTTCCCGCCGATCCCGTTCCTGAACGACGAGACTGGCGCTACACCGGTCCTCACGTATCTCGGTACGACGACACGCATTACCGTGGAGAACCAGCGGACAGCCGCGCTCGATTTCAAGAACCTCGATGGCACCAGTCCGTCCGGCCCAGCACCTGTTGGAGCCGTTCAGCTTTCGCTGCCATCGAGTGTGCTGTCCGATCAGGTGCCGGTTAGTTACTTCAACACCGTGCACCTGTGGACCGGGCATCTCGAAAGTAATCAGCTGCAAACGCAATTTAGCCAGACGTCATTCGACATCGGTGATCGGAGCTCTGACAGCGCCAACCAAGACCTCCTCGACGCGTTGCGAGCCAACCGGGAACAAGTGGTTTCCAGGCCACCGTACATCGCGATGGCAGGACAGTGGAGCGATGGCGCCGCGCCTTTAGGTTTCATATTCCCGATCTCGATCACGACGATTCGCCCCAGTG
The DNA here is from genome assembly GCA_964497175.1 of uncultured Bifidobacteriaceae bacterium. Lineage (GTDB taxonomy): Bacteria > Acidobacteriota > Vicinamibacteria > Vicinamibacterales > CAVVIG01 > CAZCEL01. The sequence goes on along the minus strand of CAZCEL010000446.1, from coordinate 1,155 downwards.
AAGTCCAAGTCATCCAGAGCGGCTGGAGCCCATGCCTGTGCGGACCTGGTGGCACGACGATCCTCGGCGGAACTGCAGCTCCCCAGCCCTTCAACAATCATGGAATCGTCAAGATCCAGATCGATCAGCGGGTCTCGCTCGAGCGTGAGGCGTTCAACGCGACTCTTGGCATAGTGCCGGCGGTGGCCTCGCTTGACAATTTCAATGTGACGCTTTCGATCCTCGGCGCCGACGGCAATGATGCCAGCGACAAGTTCGTTGTCATCCCGAACTTGCCGCCCTCGCCCATCACCGCGGCGACCGAGGCAACCTGGCTGATCATCCCGAAGGTATCCGCCGGCGGGACGACCGCCGCAGGGCTCGCGTACACGGCAACAGCTCACATTGCTTACAGCGTCCGAGGCATACCCGCCACATTCGACACCGCACCGGAATCATTCACCGTCCTGCCGCTGCCCAGGCTGACACTCGATTACACGATTCCTTACGTCGTCATGGGCAACATCCCATTCGATATCCGGGTTGACGTGACGAATGCCGCCAATGCTGGGACCGCCAATAACGTGGTGATCGAGTCGTCGCAGCCTCGGATTATCGAAAACGTCAGCAATCTTCAGATCGATTTCCGTATCGATAGCAGTCTGACCGTCGACCTTGACACGATCGCGTCAGGTCAGACCAAATCTGGCTCCTGGCAGATGCACTCTACGAGGCGTGGGTTCATTATCGATTTCACATCCACGATCACGCAGCGGACGTTCAGCGGTAAGCAGCTTGATCCGATTGTCGAAGTTGTCCGTCATTTCTCGCCGGCGCTGGGTGGGCGAGTGACCAGCGCGTGTAACCTTGGACCCTTCACCCTCTCGCTTGAGGGCACCACCTCGCAGACGGTCACCGATGCGAATGGCGATTACTATCTGGCCAACCTGGCGGCCGGGAGCTATGTCCTCAGGATCGCTCGTGGAGGCGGTATTCCATTCACCATGCCGGTGGATCTTCTCGGCGACCAGCCGACAGATTTCGTCGACCAACTGATAGACGCCGATTCGGACGGGGACGGAGTCTCCGATTGTACGGAGATAGCAATAGGAGGAAACCCCAACAACTCGTCGGATGCTCCCAGAATCCTGTCAGTGGCTCCGACAGGCAGCGAGC
>CAZCEL010000445.1:0-4245 GCA_964497175.1 uncultured Bifidobacteriaceae bacterium | reverse complement strand
ACACGGTTGTTATGCCAGAATCTTCAGCGCGGTACAAGACCCGCTAATCAATTACCTGCACGATTGAGGCATCCCATGAGACCTATGGCGATCGTTGGCGTGGTGTTCATTGTGCTCGGATTGGTGGCCGACGTCCCTAGTTCGACTGAGGGTTGGCGTTCTTGAGGGCCATGCGTTCCGGAACGCCACACGGATCATCCTAGCCGCAAGGCGCAGCACAAGGTCGATCGGCCCCGGCGTCCACCGCTACTGCATCGCTGTCGCGCTGCAGGACGAATACCAGGCATACTAGCGATCGTTCCAGCGCGTGGCGCAGTCGATCCGCCTCACTGACGAGTCATGACAATGCCCAAGGTCACACAGAAGCAACAGTTGACAAGAGATCTCATGGAAGAACGGCTTGCCGCGTTTGCAGACCAACTCGGCGTGTTGGTCGGAACGGTCCGGGCCAAAGGCGAGGGTTGGCTTGACCGGGCTGTGCTGACCACAGAGATCGGCCGCATTCGGGATAGCGCCGCCGAGCTGTTGTCCCACCTGAATCGCGAAGACAACTTACAGCGGAAAACACCGGCAAAACGACCAGCAACATCGGCCACGCGCCGTAGCCGGGGACCGGTCGATGCCCCTGGGAAGCGTCATCGGACACCCTTGCCTCAAGAACGGATTGATAAGCAAATGGGAGAACCCAGGGGCAAACAAATGGGGCAGAAGCATTTCAAGAGTGACAGGCGTAGCGGACGAGGCTAACCCGCCAGCTCGTACCGTAACCGAGTATGGCCTGGGCCTGACACGGTGTGCCGGGTGGACACCTCTCAAAGCGATCCGTGCCTTGTCGGGAAGGCGTTTCGATTTCCGCAACCATGTCAACAGCACTGCAGCGTCTGACTCGGCGAAGGAACAGAGCACGAAACGTGGACGACACGTTGAAATCCGTGAAGCCCTGGGTGACGTTCGCCGGCGGCGTGCTCGTCGTCGCCGTTCTGTACTGGGCACAGGCCGTCCTCGTGCGTTCGCGTTAGCCATCGTACTCACATTCGTCCTGATGCCACCCGTCGACTGGCTCTATCGAGCCAACATCCGAGCGAAGATTGCTGACGTGCGCCTTGCGGGCTGGGGAAGCGCGGTCGAGAAGCTGCAGGAAAGGTTGGAGGGAAGGCCGGCCTGGAAACATCGGAGACACCGACAGGAACCGTGTTGCGACCCCTCGTGTGGCTCCAGTGGAGCGTCAGGTCGGGAAGTTCGCCGAGGCGATGGTTGGCACTATCGAGGCGCGACGAGCGCGGTGGGACAATGGACCTCGTGAACGGCCGCGATCATCCTGTTCTGCCTGCGTTCCTGGGTCTAGGGTTGGGGGCGGCTCTGCTGGTCGGAATCGGCTCGCCAGAGGCGCAGTCAGCCTCATTCGTGACCAATCTGTTAAGGCAGCAGCGGTTCTCGGCAGCCGAGGTCCGGGCTCTTGACGCAGGCGAGGCTGTCGTCAAGAGTCTTGACACGCCCGTCCGTCGGGAGCTTGCGCACTTCGGAGTCGTACACATCGATGCCCCAACCGATCGTTTCGTCGATCGGTTCCGTGACATCGAGCGGTTCGAACGTGGTCCCGGCATCCCGCAGATCGGTCGCTTCGGCATGCCTCCGCGACCCGAGGATCTGGCGTCGCTGACGCTGCCTGCCAAGGACGTCACGGCGCTGGCGACGTGTCGTCCCGGCGACTGCGACGTGAAGCTCTCAACAGCTGCGATGACGCGGTTCCGGAATCACGTGAATTGGTCATCCCCGAACGCAGCGCTGCAGGTCCATGATGTCGCTCGCGCGATGATCCTCGAGCTGGTGCACGCGTATCAGGCGAACGGCAATGCTGCGCTCGGCCAGTACGACGATGGCGGCGAGCCGCTACCCGTCGCCGAGGAGTTCCGCGCGCTCCTGAAAAGTGGCAACCTTCTTCCGTTGCCGGTCCCGGGGCTCATGGCATATCTGGAGGAGTACCCGCGCAGTCAGCCCTCCGGCGCCGAGGATTTCCTCTACTGGTCGACGGTCGACTTCGGCCTCAAGCCGACGGTCCGCCTCAACCATGTGATCATCTATCCGCTGGCCGCCAGACCATCGGGCGTCTCCCATGTCATCGCGATCAAGCAGCTCTATGCGAGCCACTATTTCCACACCACGCTCGAACTCCGGTATCTCGTCGATGACGAGCGCCGTGCCGACCGGCCCGGGTTCTACCTGCTCTCGATCACGCGCTCGCGCATCGACGGGACGAGCGGGCTCAAGGGATCGCTCCTGCGGCCCGTGATCAGCCGGCGCTCGCGCACTGCCGTTCGCAGCTACCTGGAGCATCTCAAACGACAAGTCGAGCGTGCCGTTCCAACCTTCTGAGGCGCCGGCAGGCTGATGAGGTGTCTCAAGCGGATCGCGTCACGTCGCGGGGACAAGCGGGTGTTCAATTGAGCACAGCCCGCCCGCTGACCGGGATGTATGATCGCCGGTAGAGTTTTCCAGAACTGAGCCCGCCAGCGTTCGAGGAGTGCAGTCCGTCCTGTTGATGGGCGCGCGCCGACAGGCCCACTTTGGCCAACGTATCGGAGCGCACGATGAAACCGCATCAGGTCTACGTCTTCTTCGAGAAACCCGGCGCGGAGTGTCCGGGGGCGAACAAAGCCGCATTTCGACCTTAAGAACCATCAGGAGTCGACATCCATGCCTGTCAGACCGCTCCACGATCGGATCATTGTCCGCCGCCTGGAAGAGGGCGAGCAGAAGATCGGCGGGATCATCATCCCGGACACAGCGAAGGAGAAGCCGCAGCAGGGCGAGGTCATCGCCGTCGGCAATGGGAAGGTGAACGACGAGGGCGAGCGCGTCCCGCTGGATGTCAAGGCGGGCGATCTGATCCTCTTCGGCAAGTACACGAGCCAGGAGGTCAGGCTCGACGGGGAAGAGTTGCTGATCATGCGCGAGGATGAAGTGCTGGCCGTCATCGACGGCGGGACGAAAAAGAAACTGGGCGGGACGACAAAGAAACAGTAGTTGAACCTCGACTGGAGAGACGCAGCATGGCAAAGCAGATTGTGTACGGCGATTCCTCGCGGCAGGGCATCCTCCGCGGCGTCAATTGCCTGGCCAATGCAGTGAGGGTGACCCTGGGCCCCAAGGGACGCAACGTCATCCTCGACAAGAAATTCGGGTCACCCACGATCACGAAGGACGGCGTCACCGTGGCGAAGGAAATCGAGCTGAAGGATGCCCTCGAGAACATGGGCGCCCAGATGGTCAAGGAAGTCGCGAGCAAGACGTCGGATGTGGCCGGGGACGGCACCACCACCGCCACGGTGCTGGCCCAGGCGATCTATCGCGAAGGCGCGAAGAACGTCACCGCAGGCGCCAACCCCATGGCCATCAGGCGCGGCATCGCGCACGCCGTCGAAGCGGTCGTGGCCGCGCTCAACGCGCAGTCCAAGCCGGTGACGGGCCCGATGATTGCCCAGGTGGGCACGATCTCGGCGAACCACGACGAAACCATCGGCCGGATCATCGCCGAGGCGATGGAGAAGGTCGGCAAGGACGGCGTCATCACCGTCGAGGAAGCAAAGACCCTCGAGACCTCACTCGAGGTCGTCGAGGGGATGCAGTTCGACCGCGGCTACCTCTCGCCGTATTTCATCACGGACCCCGAGCGCATGGAGGTGGTTCTCGAGAATCCGGTCCTGCTGATCCACGAGAAGAAGATCAGCTCGATGAAAGACCTCCTGCCCGTGCTCGAACTGGTGGCGCGCGCCGGCCGTCCGCTGCTGATCATCGCCGAGGACATCGAAGGCGAAGCGCTGGCGACGATTGTCGTGAACAAGCTGCGGGGCACGCTTCAAGTCGCTGCGGTCAAGGCCCCGGGCTACGGCGACCGCCGGAAGGCGATGCTCGAAGACATCGCCATTCTGACCGGTGGCCGGGCCGTCACGGAGGACCTCGGGATCAGGCTCGAGTCCATCACGATGAACGACCTCGGCCAGGCCAAGAAGATCACCATCGACAAGGACAACACGACCATCATCGAGGGAGCCGGGAGTTCGGAGGCCATCGCGGGTCGCGTCAAGCAGTTGCGCGCGCAAGTCGAGGACACGACGTCGGACTACGACCGGGAGAAACTGCAGGAACGGCTCGCCAAGCTGGTGGGCGGAGTGGCGATCATCAAGGTCGGGGCGGCGACCGAGACGGAGATGAAGGAGAAGAAGGCGCGCGTCGAGGACGCGATGC
>CAZCEL010000444.1:0-4247 GCA_964497175.1 uncultured Bifidobacteriaceae bacterium | reverse complement strand
CCTCGACCGGCAGAGTCAGCAGCCCGGCATCAACACGGCCCCCGCGGATCTCCTCTACCGATCGGCCCGCCGTCGCCACGGTCAGGCGGACGTCGAGCTGGGGATGGATGCGCCTCAGGTGCTTGAGCAGCGGGGGCATCACGTACAGGCAGACCGTCATGCCACCGGCGAGCCGCAGGGTGCCCTTGAGCGCGCGCGTCCGATCCGAGATGGCTCCTACCGTCTCCCGCACGTCCTGAAAGATGCGCTGGCCGAGCTGCACGAGGCTCTCGGCGGCCGGCGTCATGCGGACGCGCCGACCGACACGCAGAAACAACGGCTCGCCCAGCTCGTCTTCGAGAAGGGCAATCTGCCGGCTGATCGCTGACTGTGACACGTGGAGCTTCCGCCCGCAGGCGGTGAACGATCCGGTCTCTGCAATCGCCTGGAGTATTTCGAGCTGACGCAGATCCATTGCTAGAGCCACGCGGGAAGCCCGGTGCCTTCGTAGCCGACAAGCTCCACGTCGACACCGCTGGCGGCGCGCGCGTGGTACTGCATGCGCGCGCTGCGTCCGAGGTCGGCGAGCGCAACGACGACAGCTTTCATGAGAGAGCCATCGAGACGCGTCACCCCTGTCCCGTGATCAGCCGGACGCGTCGCTGCCGCGTCGCATACGACCAGGCCCACTCGATCAGCACTATGAGGCGGTTGCGGAAGCCAATCAGCCAGAAGATGTGCGTGAACAGCCACATCATCCACGCCGCGTAGCCCCACGCGCGCAGGCCGTGCACCTGGGCGATCGCCTGCCCCCGGCCGATCGCCGCCATGCTGCCGTAGTCGCGATAGCGGAACGATTCGAGCGGCAGTCCGCGGATCGCGCGCACCAGATTCGACGCAGCGTGCCGTCCCCCCTGCCTGGCGACCTGGGCAACGCCAGGAAGCGGCCGCCCATCCTGCTCGAGCGCGCAGACGTCGCCGACGACAAAGATCTCCGGGTGGCCGGGCACCGTGAGCGTGGGGTCGGCCAGAACACGGCCGGCGCGATCGAGCCTCGTGCCAAGCGACGTCACCAGCGGCGAGGCGGCCACGCCGGCGGCCCAGAGAACGGTCGCCGCTTCCACACGATGCCGGGGCGCCGAGGATCCGCCGAGCGCGGAGCGGTAGACCACGCCATCCCCATCCACGGCGACGACTTCCGAGCCGGTGATCACCTCGACGCCGAGTCGCGTCAGCGATCGCCCAGCTTTGAGGCGAAGCGTCTGAGGAAAGGCGCCCAGCAGATCAGGGCCGGCCTCGATGAGCACGATGCGGGCCGATTCGGGGCGGATTCGGCGGAAGTCCTTGCCGAGCGCGTGCCGGGCAATCTCGGCGAGGGCGCCGGCCAGCTCGACACCCGTGGGTCCACCACCGACAATCACGAAGGTCAGCAACCGGCGTTCGGTCGCCGGGGCGGATCGTTCAGCCCTTTCGAATGCCCACAGTACTCTCCGCCGCATTTCGAGCGCGTCATCCAGGGTCTTGAGTCCGGGTGCGTGCGCCGCCCAGTCCGCATGCCCGAAATAGGCGTGAGCCGCGCCGGCGGCGATGATGAGATAGTCGTAGTGCAGTTCACCCTCGTCGAGCAGAACGCGGCTGCGGTCCGGGTCGATGAGGCGCGCATCGGCGAGCAGCACCGTGACGTTGGCCTGCCGGCGCAGAATCCAGCGAATCGGCGATGCAATGTCGCCCGGAGACAGTGACGCCGTCGCCACCTGATAGAGCAACGGCTGGAACACGTGATAGTTGTGCCGATCGACGAGGGTGACGCGAACCGGCGCCCGGGCGAGAGCACGCGCGGCGGCAAGGCCTCCGAACCCACCGCCGATGATCACAACGTGAGGCTGGTGTCGGGCCTCGTCGTTCGAGGAGACAGTCAGTGGCACTGCGAGGTTCCCGAATCCCTCAGGGATCCCCCTTCCACCGGGATGAACTCCCACGAGTAGCTGCTCTCGGCCAGCGTCAGCTTCAGCACGCCCCAGCCGACGCCACGGACCTCGCTGTTGGGACGAATCGCCGCAAACGGAGTCAGCGGTCCGCCGCCGGTGCCGGCGGTGATCTGCCGGATTCCGCGGCTCTGATCGGGACGACCGTCCGGGTCCTGGGGCGCAAACCGCTCGTAGAGATGATCGTGCCCGGTCAGCACCAGGTCGACGCCGAACTCATAGAGAATCCGCCAGATGTCCCGCATGTCCGCGTTGTTGCCGTTCGGTCCGGAGCTGAACAGCGGCCTGTGCCAGTAGGCGAGGGTGCAGCGCGTGGGGATCACCGAGAGGTTGGCGCGCAGCCATGCCGCCTGTACGGAGTTGGACCGCACGCCCGTCTCGCTGTTGAGCGCCATGACCGTCCACGCACCGACCGTGTAGCGGTAGTAGCCCTCTCCAGGCGGACCAGCCCTCTCGCCGAAGTACTCGAAGTATCCTGCCGCCCCGGGAGTGTCGTAGTCGTGGTTGCCAGGCGACGGACGCGTGCGATCGATATGGCGGCCCCAGGTGGGGTCGTAGCAATTGAGGAAATCGACGCGAGCGCCGCCAGGATACGCGTTGTCCCCCAATGTGATGACCGTACCGTCGATCCGGTCGAGCAGCCTGGCCGTCAGGCTGGCGCCTTGCAGGCCGCAGTCGGCGATGTCCCCGGCGCCGACCAGCACGAACGCACCCCCAGGGTCCGGATCGGGCGTCGGCGCAATCGAGCTCCGGCTGCATCCGGCCGAGAGCCCCGCAGCGGCCGCCGCTGCCAGAGCTGCGACGAGCAGTCGCCGGTTGTGCCCTCGCGGGGTTTCGCCATCCGGGTGGCACTCACCGCTCACGGCCGAGCCTCTCCACCTCCTGCAGGACGAATGCCGGGCGAGCGGCCGCGAAGCCGCGGAGGAAGGCCACCGCCTCGTCGAACGCCACGTTGGAGAACGCCTTGCGCGTGTCCTCCCTGGCGGCGCTGTCGATGACGGCCGCGAGACGATTGAGCGTGGACTCCAGCCAGAAGTCGGTTCCGGCAGCTTGCGCGCAAGCCTCGAGCACCTGCAAGTACAGAGCGCGCAGTTCCGGGTCCGCCAGGGCCCGGCGCATGATGACGTTCTCCTCCATCCGCAGCAGCGCCGGCATGGCCGGATCGAGAAACGCGCTGTCCTTGTCCCAGACGAGGAGGCGATGCGGAGCGGTCGCGCCCTCGCGGTGCAGGTAGAAGTTGTTCATCCCCGCATAGCCGACGAGGCCGTCGTTCTCCGCGATGAAGTTCTCGACCGCCACATGGGTCACAAATTGCGCCAGATCGAGGTGGCGCTCGACCTCGGTCCGCCAGGCCAGATCGTCTGGTCCGCTGACCGCACCGAACAGATCGGCGATGGGCCCGTGCAGCGCGCTGCCGGACTCCAACTCATGTGTGCGAGCCTCGAATAGCGGCTGATAAATGGCCGGGCTGTCGCCAAGAGACTCGCCGTAGAAGGGGAAGAGCCAGTGGTACTCGAACAGGTACCCGGCGCCAGACCCAAGTGTCCTGGCGAGGAACACCTCGTCGATGTCCTCGACCAGGGCGTACAGTCCCTGGTACTCGTTGTTGATGTAGAGGCGACAGAATGCCTCGCGCGGCGCCGGCTGACCCATGCGCGCGAACATCTCCATGGCCAGAACCTCGCGCACCATCGACGGGTCCTGCCACAGGTTGTCGAGCACGAGCGCCTTGAGCCCGGCGAAGCGCTGGCCGGTCGTGTAACGGTCGAAATCTATGCGCAGACCGAGCTTGATCGGGTTGCGAGAGCCGAAGCCGCGCGATCGCACGGCGACATTGCGGACACGGACACTCCCCCACTGGAAATCGGCTGGGTAGTACGTGTTCTCGTCGAAACGGGTTCGAAGCAGCGCCAGCTCTCGCGAATGGATGAACAGCCGGACCTCGTGCACGATGGACTGCTCGAATACCTGCACGCTGGTCTGCCCGCCCGTACGTGTCGACGCTGCGATCGTGAGGGCGACGAGGACGAACGCGATCAGACGGGCCCGATGGGTCAATGTGGTCGCCTTACAGACTGAGTTGCACACGGAACACGCTGCTCCAGAAGCTGGGTTGTTCAGGCATCGGACCGCTCGAGGGATCGGCAATCGTCTCTCGAACGAGGTTGCCTTGAAGCTTGACGAACCGATTCAAGTACCAGTTGACGCCGAGGGTCACCCCACGATTGCTGTTGCCGGCCACCACGTCGGCGCGCGGACTCGTCGACGGCAAGTCGCCCGTCG
>CAZCEL010000443.1:0-4282 GCA_964497175.1 uncultured Bifidobacteriaceae bacterium | reverse complement strand
TTCGACCCACATGGAACAAGCGGTGCAGCGGTACCCAGGGTCCGTCGGTCTAACGCCCGGCGCTCAGCCGCGAGCCGCGCGTGAACGCCGTCGCGATCTGGCTTTGCGTGGAGCGCGGCTCGTCGGCTGCAGCGCCTTGTTAGACCGCACAGCGTTATGGACTGGTCAATGCTTTCACCTTCCTCAAGATCTCATCGAGGTCGCCCCGCGAAAGGTAGCGACCGGCCAGGACCACCGCCTGAATCTTCCGCGTGTTGTTGATGTCCTTTGTTGGGTCCGCGTCGAGCAGCAAAAGATCCGCAAGCTTGCCGGTCGCGACAGTTCCGAGGTCACGCTCCTTGCCTAGAAATTGGGCCGGTCCAATGGTCGCGGTCTGCAGCGCTTCCAATGGCGTGAACCCGCCGGAGACGAACCGCGCCAGTTCATGATGCAGGCTGAATCCCGGCAGGAGACCGACTCCTGTTGGCGCGTCAGTGCCAGCGAGAAATGGCACACCGGCTCGACGCAGGCGCTTAACGAGCTGAAGCTCGTGCTGTACGAACGCCTCACGAATAGACACGGGATCTGTGGCCCACTCTTTCAAAATGAATGCTGTCCAATCCGGCCAGAGTTTTCGCCATGTGACTGGCGCGTACACGACGTCCGGGTCGAATGTCGGGTCAATCGTGTCCACCAGCCACTGGCCGCGCTCCCAAAAGAGCGTCGGCGTCTGCCAGACGCGACGCTTGCTGATCTGTCCCGTCAGGTCCTGTTCTCGGCGTTCGTCATAGGTGGACAGGAAGCGGCCGGGCCCCTTCGGTCCCGAGAGCACCGCCTCTTCGGCGTTCGAACTGCCCTCGAACACGCCTATCAGATGCTCAAAACTACTCTGTTGCGCGGCCACGGCTTCGACAGCACGAATCGAATCGGGAACGTGCCCCGCCAATGGCAGTCCCAGGCGCTTGCATTCGTCGGCAATCGCGAAGTACGCGTCTCTGGGAACTTTGGATTGCACCTTGATGAAGTCCACGCCGCGGTCCTTCAGCATCGCAACCGTACGGCGGCCGGCATCGGCCGTCGCGATGGGGATCGCTCCTTTGTAGATTGTCTGTGGTCCGTCGAGCATCGGGCCGGCGACAACCATTCGTGGTCCTGTGAGCCGATGTGCCGCGATGTCCTCGCGGACCTGAAGGATGGAGTCGAGGTCACTCCCCATGTCGCGGATCCCCGTCACGCCGTTGGCAACGAGCAGCGGTAACGTCACCTCCAGGCCTAGGTCGGCCGTCTCGCCCATGAACACGTGGACGTGCATATCCCGCAGACCAGGGATCAGAAACCGGCCTGCCGCGTCGATAGCGGGCGCGCCCGAAGGAATCGTGGTTGCTGAATCTTCGCCGACTGCTACGATTCGGTCGCCATCCACAACGACGGTCATGTCGGGCTGCACCCGCCCAGTCGCCACATCGACAATCTGGGCGTGCTTGATGACAAGAGTGGCATTCAGCACCGCGCGTGGTGACTGACACCCGGCCATCGCCGTAGCGAGGCCCGCGATCCCGCCGATGAGTAGCACTGTCTTCATGGGCTGGTTGTAGTATTCGAGCGGTCTAACGTTGCGAATGAGCCGCGCGCCGTCGCTCTTCAGCGGCGCGTCGGCTCCATTCGCGGGTTATACGCCTGGTCGGTCCTAGAACGTCATTGGCTCACTGACGCCGCATTGAGTCTCATTTCGCTGCGGTGAGACCGCGAAGATATGCTTCCATCTGCGCCGTCCAGAGTGCCGGACTTCCATGAACCACGTGCGGGTTTGGCAACGTGTGCTCGGCGATGAAGACATACTCGGCTTTGCCGCCAGCGTCGCGCCATGCGCGAACCATGACGTCGCGGCCGGCATCGTTGTAGAAGGGATCGCGTGCCGCGTAGATCCAAATCGTTGGAACGGGGACCTTCTTCGCCGCGGCCACGAGGCGCGTCGCGTGGTCATTGACGCGTTCTTGAAAGTCGGAAGCTGAGAGGCGATCGGTGACGGCGTTCCATCCGCCCGCGAAGTTGACGATGCCCTTCGCGAGGCCAGGGCGACGCGCCGCGAGCAGCAAGGACAGAAAGCCGCCGCGGGAGTGACCGACGAGAAGGATCTGAGAGCCGCGGGGGACCATCCTCCCGAGAATCAGTTGATCGATCACCGCGTCCTCGTCGCGGAGCGCTTCGGCGATCGCACCATCCGTCATCGCGAGCTGCTGTGCCACCGTACACTGGCCAGAGTAGACGGAGCACTCCTCTACGTACGTGCCGGTCGATGTGCCGCGTCCGCGTCGCGCGGCCGCAACCACGGTGTATCCGCGCTCGACGAAATACTGCAAGAGCAGTCGGGGCGGCGTCTCGGAGTTTCCAGGCTCACGTGGGCCGACTCCCAGCCCGCCTGTCGAGCCGTGGCTGTAGAGCACGACCTCGTGCCTGTCATTCTTGATCGGCTTCCAGACATACACCGAAAGCCGAACCGTCCCGTTGTCGGCAGAGTCGCGGACCTCGCGCGTGGCCTCGAGGCGCTCGAAGGTGTAGTCCCGGTTCCACGCGAACTCGCTCGTGATTGCTTGGGCGTGTGTCGACGTCGCGGCGGCAATCAGAACCACGACAGTCGAAACGAACGGGCGCATGACAAACTCCTCATCGGCTGAACGACCAAATGGGCGAGCGCGTATAACGTTGCGAATGAGCCGCGCCCGCAGGCACGCGTGAGCGGGCCGAGGAGCGTCGGCTCCATTCGCGTGTTCGGCGGCCCGTCAGGCCGGTACCGTCTCGAAAGCCACCTGCAACGAATCAGACTGCGGAATCGAGAAGTTCAGCTTCTCAAAGCCGATGACGCGCCCGGCGGCGTCCTTGATGAGAACGACTTCCTCGCCGGTTTCCTCGCAGACGTATTCAAGCGATCGTTCCGTGAACCAGACCGTTAGCGTCCTGCCCTCGCGGTCGTAGAACACCTTCACTTCGGCCATACCGGTGTGCCTTCCTTGATTGCGTCCGTTGGGTAGGCTGTGATCAAGAACCCTTGATCTGCCGCCCGCTTCGCGACCGCGCATACCCAACGGCTGGATCTCTCAGCGCGATAGAAGAGCAGGACCTCCGAATCGGAGCGGCTCTGACGAATCTGCTCAGGGCTCTCCAACGTCGCCTTCACGACGTCCTCGCGCCCGGCCATGACGGGATGCTTTGCTGTCGTGATGAGATTCCAGCGCTCGCGGGTGACACGCACTCGAAAGCCCAGAGGCGTGAGAACCTCAAACAGCAGCTCCGAATCGGGCTCCACTCGGGCATTCTACCTGTCGTTCCGTTACTCAGTCATGATCGGCAGTCGGTGGCTCGTTTTCCAGGCTGCCCACGTTACTCAGCGTGGCGCAGCTTTCTCGATTCCGTACCCGCCAATCGGGGCGGTCTCGACACGACTGCTGAAGCTGGCGATCATCGCCCGGCCTTTTGCGGCTGCGCCTTGAACAGATGGCAACGAAAGCGACGCTTGGTGACTTGCCGGACTGTCCCAGACCTCAGTGATCCAGAGGGCTTTGTCGTCTGCCGGATCAGAGGCGATCACGTAGCTGAGGCATCCCGGCATCGCCTTCGTCCCATCCAAGAGGATCGCCGCGAGTGCGTCGCGCTGTCCGTCCACCGCATTGATCTTGCTGATCAAGCCGTACATCTGGCCTCCGATTGATTGGGCACGTACTCGAACCAGCGGACCGATGATGACCGTCCCCGCCGCCAGGAGGATATCGCGCCGTTGGTAAGTCGTCGCCTTCATCTGTAGGTTCCCACGTCCGCCGAACTACTATTCGACTGCGAAGCTCGCGGGTCAACCACGCCGTCCGATCCGCGATCGTCGCCGCAGCTCACCGAATCGAAAGCGATTCTAGCCGAGTCCCGCCCGCACCCCACGTGATTATGGGGCGAGGGTCGTCGCCCAACTCTCCGCCACACGGCCATTCGGCGTCGTTACGCGCCGGCACTGGCGCGTAACCACGCTCCACCGGTGAACGCCGCTCCACCGCAAGCGGTTCACCTTCGTGGACCTCCACGCTGATGGGGCGACCGCGACTCCCGTGGTTATGCCGCGACACTCGCGCGTACCCACTCCCAGCCGGTCCACTGGACTCTTCACGCCGAGCGCGCCTCGGTGCACCACGTGCAACTAGATCATGGTCGTCCGGGCGAACTGCCACTGCCACTCGGTCGGCGCGTTCTGTAACGCGCGATCCCAGGCGAACGGCAACACGACCCGCCCGAACCCGCGCGCCAGATCCGCCTCATGGAT
>CAZCEL010000442.1:0-4297 GCA_964497175.1 uncultured Bifidobacteriaceae bacterium | reverse complement strand
CACGTGCGCTCCCTCCGGCCAAGATTGCCCTCGTGAACCAGGCCGTTCTCAACGCAGGCCGGGGCGCTGGCGCCCGGCGGCTGCTGCAGTCTCACCGGGCGGTCCGCGGCGATCGTGTGGCGAGCTCGGCCAGCAGTTCCCGTACGGCCGTCTCGAGCCGCGTATCGCGGCCCGTGTAGCTCTCGCCCAGAGGGCGATCGACCCGAACGTCCACCGTGCGCGGAACACGCTCGAGGGCAGCTTGATCGAGCTGGGCGTTTCGAATGTACGGCAGGCGCACGGCGGTGCCGTCCACCATCGTTCCAGAGCTGGTGAAGATATCAGCCCCCGCCGTGGGCTCCCCCACCACCTTCCCGAGGCCCATCACGCGGTACCCTTCCGTGAAGTTCTCCGCGTCAGACCCCGATCGCTGGTTCGCAAGGAGAATCGTCGGCGCCTGCAGCGCGCGCTGTCCGAGCACGTAACGGCCGGACACCGACGGCAGGCCTCGCTGCACCATGTCGATGTACGGCTTCCGCATGAGCACATCAAGCATGTGGCCGTTGGTCGAGCCGCCGCCGTTGTTCCGGATGTCGATGACGATGCCCTCCCGGTCCAGGTTCTCCGTGTCCAGATCGAGATACAACTGCGCCAGCGTGCCGGGGCTCATGCCCGGGATGTGCACGTAGCCGAGGCGGCCGCCACTCAGACGCTCCACAATGCGGCGCCGCTCGTCCACCGACGCCCTGTAGCGCAGGTTGTTCTCCTCGAACCAGACGATGGGCCGCCCGGATACCGTTCGGCGCTCGCCGTTCTTCAGATCGGCCGCCACGGTCAACGTGACCTTCCGGCCCACCGTGTGCGCGAGGAGATCGTTCAGATTGGTGGCGGGGCCGAGAGGTGTCCCGTCGACCTCGAGAATCACATCTCCGGGACCGACTCCCCCGGCCACCGCCGCCGGCCCCAGGGGCACGAGCGACATGACGCGGAACTCGCCCCGCGTCTCGTACGCGGTGCGATCGAAGTCCAGGCCCAGGCGTCCGATGACAGGCGTCACCCCGGTCGGCGGGCCGTTCACCCCCATATGTGAAGAGTTCAGCTCCCCCACCATCAGGTTCAGGATGCGACGCATCTCGTCTGGCGTGCGCGCACCGGCAATCCGGGGCGCGTAGGCCACGCGGACGGCGTTCCAGTCAACGCCGTGAAAGCTCGCGTCGTAGAAGTGCTCGTTCAAGTACTCCCAGGACTGGTGGAATACCTCCCACTTCTCCCGGCCGAAGTCCGCGTCGAGCTCGGCGCGCAGGGTGAGCGCCCGCGTGGCGCGCGGCTCGAGCGTCGTGCTGGTCGGACGTCCGCCTTCGAGGTACCAGACGGACTTGCCGTCCGGAGCGAACTGCACCGCGGTCTTGTTCTGAGCCGTCGTGGTCAGCTGGTGCGCGACCCGCCGTTCGGTCGTCAAGTCGTCGAGGGCGTATGAAAAGAGGTTCTGTTGTCCCCCCACCGTCGCTGTCACGACGAGGGTCTTCCCGTCCGGCGAGAGCACCTGCGGGCCGACGTCGAGCCCGAGCGGAATCACGCTGAGACGCTGACGCATGCCCTCGAACTCGATGCGCACGTTCCCCGCGGGCGTGGCATCGCCGTCGATCTTCGGGCCGGTCGATCCTGAAGGCGTGTCCGTGAACAGCGCCAGGAACCGATCCTCGCGGAACACCGGCGCCTTCGGGATGAGATCGAGCCGAACAATCTGCCCGGGCTCGAATCGCGCACCGGTGTTGAAGAGGAGGAAGCTGCCATCCGGGCTCCACGACAACGTTCCGGCGTATGGGAAAGCAAAGGCGTCGGCAAGCCAGGTGGCCTGACGCGCATCGCCGCCCGCCGCCGGCACGATCCACGCGTTCTGGAACACCTTCGGTCCCGCGGAGAGGTAAGCGATCCATCGGCCGTCGGGAGACCACACGAAGGGACGCTCCGCCATCATCGGGAGCCGGCCGAAGAAACCGCGCCCGACCGTGCGGACAGCCCGCGTGTCGAGCGACACGACGCACAGCTCGGTCGCGTCGCGGATGAAAGCCATGGAGCGGCCGTCGGGCGAAAACCATGGACGGTTGGCGCTCGTCGGCCCCGACGTGAGGGCCGTCTCTCTGCCGGTCGTGAAGTCGTGGAGGTACACCTGCCACGTCCCGCTGCGGTTCGCCGTGTAGGCCAGCTTCCGCGAATCGGGGCTCCAGGCCACCTCGTCTTCCATCGCCGGCGTTCGCGTGATCCGCATGGCGTCGCCGCCGTCCGCGGCCGACGCGGCGAACACCTCGCCGCGCCCGATGAAGGCAACCTTCCGACCGTCCGGTGAGACCGCCAGGTCGGAGAAGTTACCAGTGAGCGAGACATGCTCGACCGGATCGACGAGCCCCGCGCCGCGCAGCGCGATCGGGACCTCCCGGGCCGTGCGCGTTGCGGGGTCGTAAAGCCAGATGCCGAAGTCGCGCTCGAACGCGATTCGTCCGTTCGACGCCATCGTCGGCCACAGCACACGACCGTTCGAGAACGACGTGACCGGGCGTGCAGCGCCGCGCGGCGGCGCCACCCAGAGATTCTGCGGGCCCAGTCGATCGGACACGAAGAACACCGACTGGCCGTCCGGCGAGTACATCGGCCACTGCTGCTTGGCCCCCCGCGGCGTCAGCATCTCGTAGAGCGGCTGCGGGCCGTCGATCGAGACGCGCCACAGTTCGGTCTCGTCCCCATGCGCGCGGCCCAGCCGCGTCCAGCCGCCCGCGCGCGCGACGACGGCGAGCGCGCCGCCGTCGGGGGAGGGGGCCGTCATGGACTCCGAGAGCTCGGGATCCGCCGACACGGGCATCGGCGTGCCGCCCCGCGCGCGGACGCGATAGGCGTCGCTGTTCCAGGAGAAGTAGATCCACTCGCTGTCGCGAGACCACGCGTCGAGCTGCTCCTCGCCGTCGTTGACGGTCAGACGAGTGACCTGCCCGGTGGAGAACGTCAGGATCCAGATGTCAGGGCTGCCCGCGCGATTCGAGATGAAGGCGAGGCGGGTGCCGTCGGGCGAATAGACCGGTCGCTCGTCGCTGGCGGCGTGCGAGACGAGGAGCCGTGCCTCGGCTCCCCCCGTCGGCACGACCCAGATGTCGCCGGCGGTGACGAACGCGATCTCCTCGCCGTTCGGCGAGATGCCGGGCTGCGCGAACGAGGCTTTCGGTGGCGCGGTCGGCCGTGCCGTCTGCGCCCCAATCGGCTGTCGAAGGACCGCCACACCAGTGACGACGAGCAGGACGACACATGCGCGAGTCATCGCAACCCTCCGGTCCGGCCGTACGCACACCCAAGGGAAGACGCGGACCTCAGCCATTCTAGCCGCGGCGCCGACTAGTTCACGTCACGAACGTGTGACGAATGTGTCAAGCGTGGAGCGGTGGCGGCGAGGCCTCATTTGATCAGGATGGTCGACGGAAACTGGGCGTGCCAGCCGCCGCGCAACCCATCCAGACGAGTCGTGCCTCAGTTCGCGCCAGGCTTGAACTTCCGATAGATGTCGATGGTGAAGAGCGTGGACGAGGCGTTCACGCGCCCGCCAGGTCACTCATGAGCGCGGCGAGACGGCCGGCCACGACCACGCCGGCCGGCCTCACATGTTGGACGAGCAGCCGAGATGCGCCGTGCGGCCTCGCCGCCAGCCGTGACCGTCTGCGTCCACAGGTTGGACTGGCGGCGCAGTTCGATCCGTCAGTCCCCTCGAGAGGTTGGTCCGCATTGAGCCGCTGCCGGAGCATCGTTTCAAGCGTCGTCACAAACGGACGCGTCACGTCGAGCTCCACGTCCCGATACGTGCCCACGACGAGCGACCGTCTCGAGGCCAGCCGCGGCAGACAGGCGCTGAAGACAAGGCGGCTGCTCCGGCTCGGCGCGATCGCCGACAGCTCCGCCGACCATGCGGGTACAGGTCGAACGACGCAGGCCAAGCCCGATCAGCTCTCCGGATCCCGCACGTAGCGCGTGACGATGCTCGCGACGAACGCTTCGACATCCGCCAGTTCGCTTCGCGCCGTCTGGTAGACGCGCGCGGGCTCGACAACGAGGTAACCGTGGACCAGCCGATTTCGGAAGCTCGCCATCTCCTCGAGGCGTCGACCGAGCGTGGCGTCGATGATGCCTGCTTCGCGCAGCACCACGAAGACGTCGCGGTAATCGCCGGGCCGCCGCAGCCCTTCGCGGGAAATCACATGATGCCCGATATCCAGACACGCTTCGATGACGATCTGCAGCTCGCGCTCCACCGCGTGCTGTTCGGTCATAGAAGCAAGAA
>CAZCEL010000441.1:0-4305 GCA_964497175.1 uncultured Bifidobacteriaceae bacterium | reverse complement strand
AGCGCGAGCAGATCGCGCACCGGATCCCACCGCGCAAATGCCACGTTCGGCATCGTAACACGGGTGGGGGAGTGCGGGCGACGGGTCGAGGGACGTATGCTAGGATCCCAAGGATCGACCGACAGCGTTCGGGGCCTCATGGCACATTCCATTCAAGCAACACGCCTGCGCAAGGGCATGCTCGTCAAGATCGGCGCCGATCTGTTCCGCATCCTCGACCTCCAGCATTTCACGCCGGGCAACAAGCGGGGCTTCATCCAGGCGCGGCTGCGCAACATCCGGACGTCCACGCTGGCCGACCAGAAGTTCCGGGCCGAGGAAGACATCGAGCGCGCGACGCTGGACGAGCGCGAGATGCAGTATCTCTACAACGACGCGGACCACTACTACTTCATGGACACGTCGAGCTACGAGCAGGTCCACATTTCCCAGGAGGCGCTGGGCGATTCGAGGAACTATCTGGTCGCCGACGCCGTCATCCGCGTCGAGTTCTACGACGATGAGCCGGTCGGCATCGAGCTGCCGCAGACCGTCGATCTGGTGGTGCGCGAGACCGTGCCCGGCATCAAGGGCGCAACCGCAAGCGCGCAGGTCAAACCGGCCACCCTTGAAACGGGCCTTGTCGTGCAGGTGCCGCCCTTTGTGAACGAGGGCGACCGGATCCGCGTCAACACGGAGACGGGGGAGTATCAGGCCAGGGTCTGACGAGGCGTTCCCAGCATGAATCTGGTCGGAACGATTCTGCTCCTGCTCGGTGGCGGCTTCCTCGTGGCCAACGCACGCCTGGTCGTCCAATACGTCCGCTACCTCAGACGTCGCCGGTCGGCGCTGCTGACCTGGCCCGGGCGGAGACCCCCGTATTACGGCATCGGACTGGCCATCGGCGTGACGCTCGGCGTACTCGTCGGCTACAAGATTCTCGTCACCCATCAGCAGCCGTTCGGCGAGACGATGATGTTCATCTACTACGCCTATCTGATGCCGCTCAGCCACCGCATCGGCCGCGGGTTCTACCAGGACGGCATCTGGGCGGATTCGGCCTTCATCCCGTACAACGAAGTCGGTGGGATCAGCTGGCGCGAAAGCGACCACTCGGTGTCGCTGATCCTGATCTCCCGGCTGCGCAGTCTGGCGCGCCCTCTGGCCGTTCCCTCCGAGCACTACGCGGCCGCCCGCCGGCTCCTCCGGGACAAGATCGGCGACCACGAGATTCACTTCACGGGGACCGGCCTCGACCTGGGCGTCGGCGACGAGCGCGATCAGGCCTGAGACAGCCGTCCAGGGGGGGCGAGCAGGTGCAGCGGGGCGCAATCCTGTAAACTGCAGCCCGCTGAAGCCGATAAGATACGCGTGATGGCTCGAGCAACCTGGAAAGGCTTCCTCAAAATCAGTCTGGTGAACATCCCGATCAAGGTGTTTCCGGCGACCGAGACCGCCGGCACGATCGCGTTCAACCAGCTGCACGGCGAATGTCGGACCCGCATTCAGCAGAAGCGCTGGTGTCCCCACTGCGAGCGCGAAGTCGCCAACTCGGACATCGTCAAGGGCTACCAGTTCGACAAGGGTCGTTACGTCGTCCTGACGGCGGAGGATTTCGACAAGGTGCGTCCCGCGTCGACTCGCGTGATCGACCTCGTCCAGTTCGCGGACGAGTCGGCGGTCGACCCGATGTACGTGGACCGGACGTACTACCTTGCGCCTGACGGACCGATGGCCGCCGACGCGTTTGCCGTCATGCGGGACGGCATGGAGGGAAAGGTCGGCGTCGGGAAACTGGCGCTGTACGGGCGCGAGTATCTCGTCGCGGTGCGGCCCCACCGCCGCGGCATCGTCATGTATACGCTGCATCACGCGGCCGAGGTTCGCGGCGTGGGCGCGATTGAGGAACTGGCCGCCGTTCCCGCCTCCGCGAAGGCCGAGGAAGTGAAGCTCGCGAAGCAGATCATCCAGATGTTCGAGGGCTCCCTGGACCTGACGACCTACAAGGACGAGTATCGCGAAGGGCTGCAGAAGATCATCGACGCGAAGATCGCAGGGGAAGAAGTCGTCGCCCCGTCGGCCGAGGCGCCCCCGCGTGTCGTCAACCTGATGGACGCCCTGAAGAAGAGCCTCGAGGCGGTCGGTACGGCCAGGAAGAAACCGGCCAAGGTGGTTGTGGCGCGCCGTCCCGCAGCAAGAAAGCGGGCTCGCGCCTGACGGCGGGCATGCGGTGACGACCAGCCAGCCGACGCTCGCCCGGTCGACGCCGGCGCTCAGCTTCGTGGTACCGCTCTTCAACGCGGCGCCGACGATCAGCGCGCTCGTCCGAGACATCAGCAGCCTGGTGGTCGACGGCGGCCACGAGATCGTGCTCGTCGACGACGGCAGCACCGACGCGACCCTCGCCATCTGCCGCGAGCTGGTCGCGACCTCGCGTGTGCCGATCGTTCTGGTCGAGCACGCGCGCAACTTCGGCGAGCACAACGCCGTGCTGACCGGCTGGCGCCACGCGCGCGGACGCCACATCGTCAATCTCGACGACGACGGTCAGAATCCACCGTCCGAGGCCGTGCGGCTGTGGGAGCACGCGAGGGCGGCGGGACTCGACGTCGTCTTCGGACATTACGACGTCAAGCGCCACGCCTGGTGGCGGAACGCGGGAAGCTGGCTGACCGACCGCGCCACCGACTGGGCACTGGACAAGCCCCGGCGATTGTACCTGTCGAGCTTCCGATGCGTCAGCGCGTTCGCTGCGCGGCAGGTGGTCGACTACGCCGGGCCCTATCCCTATGTGGATGGCTTGCTCCTCCAGGCGACGCAGCGGATTGGCTCGCTGTCGGTCCGCCACGAGCCGCGGCGCGCGGGACGAAGCGGCTACACGCTCAAACGCCTCGTGCGCCTCTGGCTGAGCGCCTGGCTGAACTTCTCCGTGCTCCCGCTGCGGGCCGCGACACTGACCGGACTGGCCACCGCCGCGGGAGGACTGGCGGCGCTGGGCGTGGTGGCCTGGCTCTGGTTCACCAACCGGGGCCCTGCCTACGGATTCGGCTGGCTGATGGCTGCACTGCTGATCTTCTCGGGGATCCAATTGATGCTGCTCGGGCTGGTCGGTGAGTACGTCGGACGGATGTTTCTCGCCGTCAACCAGCGCCCGCAGTCGATCATCCGCGAGGTCGTCAGGAGCGATCCTCAGAATCTGGAGGAGAGCAGGCCGATGAGCCCCGGACCGGTGGCCGTCGGGTCGCCGAGCCAGGCGGGCGGCGTCAACCAGACGAACGCCAGAATTGCGAGCACCCAGAGGTCGTAGGGCGCCGTGGCGCGCTCGTCGGTCCAGAAGAACGCGCGGTTGAAGGCGCCGCGGATGCCGTTGCGCGTCGGCATCGGCAGCGCGTTGAGCGAGAGGAAGGTGTAATAGATCCGGTTGGCGACGGCGAGAATCGACAGGGCCAGGATCACCCACAGCACGGCCGCCATCCGGTTGGTGAACGCGCCGATCATGAAGAGCACGATGCGTTCGGGGCGTTCCATGAAGCCCACCTTGCACTTGTCCACGAGGGATTCCGCGCGCGCGCGCGCGTAGCTGGTCATGATCGAGAAGATGAGCGTCAGCGCGGCGACCAGGACGTAGTCGCTCCGCCCGAGGCTCGAATACAGATAGATGAGGCCGGCCACCAGCGCGAGATCCGAGAAGCGGTCGAGCGTCGAATCCCAGAAGGCCCCGAATGCCGACTGCAGCTTCAGGCGGTGGGCCACCTTGCCGTCGATGAAGTCGAAGATGTTGGCCAGAATCATCACGACGCCGGCCAGGACGAACCGACGGTAAGCGAGCGCCCAGGCGGCGACGACGTTGATCAGGACGCCCACCAGCGTCAGCGTGTTCGGGTGAATGCGGAGTGCCACGCACGCGGCGATGATCCCACGCAGCGGGAACATGCAGATCGCGCCGATGAGGCCGGTGAAGGTCGTCGGCGGCGCTTCGCGAGGGGCTGGAGCCTCGCCGGCCTCTCGCTGCGCTGGTAAAATAGTGGGTTCCGACACCTTGAAAAAACGGGCCATAGTAGCGTATGCCCATCCGCGAACTCAAGGAACAGATCGCCGGGTTGCCCGAGCAGCCAGGGGTGTATCTGTACCTCAACGCGGAGGGGGATACCATCTATGTGGGCAAGGCCCGGACGCTGCGCGACCGCGTCCGAAACTACCTGGGCGCCTACGGCTCGGACCCCAAGACCGATGCCCTCCTCGATGAGATCGCCAGGCTGGAATTCATCGTCACCGACTCGGTCGTCGAGGCGCTGGCGCTCGAGAACAACCTCATCAAGCAGCGCA
>CAZCEL010000440.1:0-4308 GCA_964497175.1 uncultured Bifidobacteriaceae bacterium | reverse complement strand
AACACGGTCGAAGTCATCTCGGGGCTCAACGTCGGCGATCAGGTCGTCCTGTCGGACATGTCGACGTGGGACGCGTTCGACCGCGTGCGGCTCCAGTGACGAAGAGGAGAGGCTGAGCGATGGACCAACCGCCCGTGATCAAGCTGAACAACGTCACCAAGGTGTTTCTCGCCGACGAGGTCGAGACGCACGCGCTGTCGGACGTGAACTTCGAGATTGCCCGCGGCGAGTACGTGTCGATTGCCGGCCCCTCGGGCTGCGGCAAGTCCACGCTGCTGTCGATCCTCGGCCTCCTCGATACGGCGACGAAGGGAGACTACTGGCTGAACGGGCGGCCGGTGACGGAGCTGAAGCCGTTCGAGCGTGCGCGCGTCCGCAACCGGGAAATCGGCTTCATCTTCCAGAGCTTCAATCTCATCGGCGACCTCACGGTGTTCGAGAACGTGGAGCTGCCCCTCACCTACCGCGGGATGCGGCCCGCCGAGCGCCGCCAGCGCGTGGGCGAGGCCCTCGAGCGGGTGGGGATGGCCCACCGCGCGAAGCATGTGCCCAGCCAGCTGTCCGGCGGACAGCAGCAGCGCGTGGCCGTGGCGCGGGCCGTCGCGGGCGAGCCGGTCATCCTGCTGGCGGACGAGCCGACGGGCAACCTCGATTCGAAGAGCGGCGAGTCGGTGATGGATCTGCTGCGCGAGCTGTACATGAACGGCGCCACCATCTGCATGGTCACGCACGACCCGCGGTACGCGCGGCATGCCAACCGTCACATCCACCTCTTCGACGGCCGTGTCGTGACGGAGGCGGAGCTGGTGGCCGCCGAGCAATGACGCTTGCCGTCGAGCGGGAGGCGCCGGACCACCAGGTCCGGCCGCTCGTGGCTCTGCGACAGCTCGAGAAGGCCTATCCGGAGGGCGGCGGTCAGACCTACGTCCTGCGGCGGATCACGTTCGACATCCAGCCCGGCGAGTTCGTCTCGATCATGGGGCCGTCGGGCGCCGGCAAGTCGACGCTGCTGCACATCCTCGGCATGCACGACGCGGCCTGGTCGGGCGAATACCACTTCCTGGGACAGCCGGTGCACAGGCTGCCGCCCAAACAGCGGTCCGAGCTCCACAAGCGCTACATCGGCTTCGTGTTTCAGAGCTATCACCTGCTGGACGACCTGACCGTCTACGAGAACCTGGAGGTCCCGCTGACCTACCGCAACGTCGGCCGCAAGGAGCGTCAGGCGCTCGTCGCCGACGTCCTCGATCGTTTTCAGATCGTCGGAAAAAAGGACCTCTATCCCAATCAGCTATCCGGCGGCCAGCAGCAGCTCGTCGGCGTGGCGCGGGCCATGATCGCCGACCCGCAAGTGATTCTGGCGGACGAACCCACCGGCAATCTCCATTCGTCCCAGGCCAGGGAGATCATGGAGCGCTTCCGCCAGCTCAACGACGCCGGCACCACCATCGTGCAGGTGACGCACTCGGAGGAAAACGCGGCGTATGGGTCACGGGTGATTCGGTTGCGGGACGGATGGATCGTGGAGTCGGGCACGTGATGAACGGGAAGACAGACATCTGGCAGGGCACGCTCGCCCTGATGGTGCTGAAGACACTGCAGTCGATGGGCCCGCAGCACGGGTACGGCATCGCGCGGCGCATCGAGCAGACGAGCGGCCACCTGCTGGCGCTCAACTACGGCACGCTCTATCCGGCGCTCCTGAAGCTCGAACAGGAGGGGTGCGTCAGGTCCGAGTGGGGCCTGTCGGACAACAACCGCCGGGCCAAGTACTACACCCTCACGCGCACGGGTCGCCGCAGGCTCGGCAGGACCGCGCGCGAGTGGGACCAGACCACGACCATCCTGGCGCGTTTTCTCTCGCCCGAGACACCCTGAAGCAGAAGGGCAAGTTTCAAATAGACCCCGCGTTCCTCACCACTACGCCGCGGTCTGCGTCGAGCGTGACGCGCTCGCCGGTCCGCAGCCGCCTCGTGGCGTCTTTCACGTTGGCGAGCGCCGGCAGCCCGAACTCGCGCGCGATCGTCGACGCGTGCGACAGCATGCCGCCCACCTCGACGATGACCCCGGCGGCGAGCGTGAAGAGCGGCGTCCAGGACGGATCGGTGGCTCTCGTCACGAGAATCGCGCCCCGTTTCATCCGTGAGAAATCGGCCGGATCCTCGATCACCACGACCTCGCCCTCGACCGATCCCCGGCTCACCGGCAGGCCGGCCAGCGTGGACTCGTCTCCCGGGCCCGCTCGGGCGGAGAGGCGAACGAGCGACGGAAGCTCGGACTCCCGCATCAGCAGGGGCAATCTCAACGAGCGCATGTGTTCGCGCTCGGCCCTCCGCTCCTCGACAATGCGGCCCAGCTCGCGCCCGGAGCGTGTACCGGCGAGGACTTCGGCAATCTCGTCGAGGCGAATCAGGAAGTAGTCGTCACGCTGGTCGATCCACCCGCGATCCACGAACCGGGCCGCGAGCGCCAGATGCCACCGCCGGATCGCGGCAATGACCCGGACCATGTTCGAGCGGCACTTCTCCCGGCACAGGTAGTAGCGCTTGATGGTGGCCAGGGGCCGCCGGGCGCGCGGCAGCACGATCCAACGGCGCCAGAGGGTGAAGCGCCGTTCGAAGTCCGCCCGGATCGCGGCGGCCTCGTCCGCGAGGCGGGCGATCTGATCGCGGCCGTTCCCCGCGCCGCCATCGCTGACGTGCAGGCGCAGGACCTGCAGCAGCGGACCTGGATCCTCGGAGAAGCGCGGCAGCGCCCAGTCAGTCTCGTACAAGCCGCGGTGGCCGTAGCTCTCGAGAAACCGCTCGAAGGCATCGAGAAATGGGGTGCTCGAGAGATCGCGCCTCAGCACGTCCAGTGTCGGCGCCTCCTCCCGCAGGAGCCAGGTGCTCACGTCGGCGTCAGCGCGCGCGACCTCGGCAAGCTGCACCAGATCGTAAGCCTGCTCGGCGCTGACCGACCGCTCACCTGCCGCAAGGTGCGAGAACAGCAGGCGTTCGAACGGGAAGCCAACCGAGTCGCAGATGGTCTTGAGCGGCTGCTCCTGCGACATCACGCCGCCGAAGAGCAGCACGATCTCGATCGTTGCCGGCGCGTCGCGGCGCCACTGGTCGATCCGCGACCAGAGCGCCTGGTCCGAGAGTGCTGTCGGGTCGGTGTCCAGGTCGGCGAGGTACGCGTCGACCTGTCGTTCGTGCTCGGCGAACAGACGCCGGGAGATCAAATGACGTCGCGCGATGCGGATGAAGTCGGGCAGACAGCGCAGCCGTTCGCGCCAGGACGCATGGCCCACCTCCAGATCCGCCGGATCGATATCGCCGGCGTGCCCCAGGCTCTTCAACATCGCCGCCGGAGGCGCGCCCACGATGCGGCAGACATGGCGGAGCTGGGACAGGTTCAGGTAGGGCCGGCCGTAGAACGACTTGACGATCGGTCCCAACTCGGACTCCGGCGCCATGAGCCGCCCCATGTACAGACGCTCGCCAACGTTGAGCACCTCCTCGAACAGGGGGAGCGCCTGCGCGGACGTGAGCTCCGGAAGCACTTCGGCAAGATTGGCGCGCGTCCATTCCGGCTCGCTTGCAGCAGACCGCACGCCCGTGACCGGACGCGACTGCACGATCCAGAACTGCGCCGTGTCGCGGCACCATTCGATGTCCTGCGGCGCGCCGTAGAGGCGTTCGACGTTCAAGAGCAGCGCGGCAAGCTCGGCAAGCTCGATCGAGTTGAGCGTCGCCGACCCGCTGCCGTAGCCTCCCGCACCTGGGGATACGACGCGGCGGTCGCATTTCCGTATCCGGAACTGGTCCGGCTCGATCAGGCCGCTGACCAGCGCCTCACCGAGTCCGGCGGCCGCATTGATGACCATCTCGTCCTTGTCGCCCGTGACCGGGTTGATCGTGAACGCCACGCCGGCACTGATCGGACGCACCATGCACTGGACGAGGATGCCGATGCCGCTGCGGTCCTGCGGCAGTCCGCGCGCGGCGCGATAGTCACGCGCTCGCGGTGAGCAGGCAGACAGGCGACAGGCGAGCACCGCCGCAGGCACCTCGGCGCGCGGCACGTCGAGGCGGGTTTCGTGGATGCCGGCAAACGATTGTTCGGGCGCGTCCTCGTCGAGGCCGGACGAGCGCACGGCAAAGGTCACCTCCGCGGGCCATCTGTCGAACCATGGATGCCGATGCAGCGCGGCAATCTCGGTGTTTGCGGCCCCCGCGGGAACCACGAGACCATCGGGGACAGGAAAGCCCTTCTGGCGGAGGTGCGCGCAGTTCCAGGCCTTGCCGCCAACGCGATGGAGGTCGT
>CAZCEL010000439.1:0-4325 GCA_964497175.1 uncultured Bifidobacteriaceae bacterium | reverse complement strand
TGTCCCGCGTGCACTGCAAACGGCCACGGTAAACTGAATACGCTAATCAATTACAAACGTTGTTCGCCAGTACTCGTAGCTGAGAACTGCATATGGACTCGCCCCCGGCGCCACGTCGTCGGCCGCATGGAAGAAGCGGCCACGGAAGGGCGTCAGACCGAGCAAGTCGAAGTACGACCCAGTGGCGAGGTACCCCCACGTGTGCAAGGGTCCCTGAGGCGTCTCGACGTGCATCATCGTAATGCGGTATCCGGCGATCTGCGCAAACGTCCGATTTCGATCGCGGAGTTCCCGGTAGAGCGGGAACGAGTGAGAGACGAACGAGCCCGTCCGCTGCACAAACCACACACGATCGGGCGCTTCGATCGGCAGAGGGCGCAATACGAGCCCTTCCACAACACTGAAGACTAGCGTGTTGACGCCGACGCCCAAACCGACGATGAGGATCGCAGTCGCGGCGAACACCGGGGCGCGCCGGAGCATCCGCAGGGCAAGTCGAGTGTCGCGCCAGAAATCTTCGAGCCCGCGAGTTCCACGGGCGTCTCGGTGTTCTTCGTTGATCTGGTCGATGCTGCCGATGTCCAGCCGCGCCTGCCGCATGGCGGCTTCGCGGGTCCAGCCGCCAGCGACATATCGGGAGACCTGCAGATCGAAGTGATGCCGGAGCTCATCGTCTATCTCCCGCTCGACGACGTCGCGCCGGAAGAGTGCGCGCAGTCTGTGCCACGTGTCGCGAATCATCGAGATCCCCCAACCATATAGGGTGGAAGGCCGAGCCAACTGGAAGGACCCTTCCGCTTCGACACCATCGTAGCCGCGACTGGTGTCGAAGTGCAAGGGTACGACCTGAGGGGTTCACAACGACGTACCACTCCCTCACTGCACCGGGGCCGAGAGCGCCTTCCGGTTCATGGTGCGGCGCGTCCTTCGCGAGTAGACTGGAGAAGGAGCCACAATATGGAGATCGCGATTCCGAAGAGCCTCGAAGCACTCGTCCGCCGCAAGGTCGAGGAAGGCCACTACACCACCGAGGCCGAAGTCGTCGCCGATGCCCTACGCCTCATGCAGGTTCGCGACGAGGTCGCCGCGGTGAAGCGTGAGCGCCTCAGGGACGCTCTGGACCGCGGCTACGAAGATGTCGCAGCCGGCCGGGTGATCGAGTTCGAGACCGAGGACCAGATCGACGCCCTGTTTGCCAGCCTGTGAAGCGACTCGTCCTCACCGAGATCGCGCGGGCGGACCTCGCCTCCATTCGTCGATACTCCACGCGTACCTGGGGGTGGGACCAGACTGCGAAGTACATGGACACTATTCGCGACACGATGAAGGGCCTGGTCCGCGGCACGGTGTTCACGCGCGCTCGGGACGACCTCCGGCCGGCCATCCAAATGGCCAGCAGCGGTCGTCACCGGATCTTCTTCGAGGCCAACGAGTCTCGCATCCTGGTCGTCCGCGTTCTCCACGACAGCATGGACTACCGTCGCCACCTGGATCCGTCTGCCGCTCCAGACGAAGGCACCTGAGTCCGGTCAGGCCGCGCGCCGCAGACCGTCCACAGCACTCAGCCACCCGCGCAGCTGGTTCCAACTCACGGAAATTGGGGACGCCAGCTCTAACGGGTTGACTCAACGCGACTTCCCGATGCCCCCTACCGCTGGCTGGCGTTCAGTTCCGTGCAGCGATGAAATGCCGACATCGTGGTCGGGCGTGCCGACGGCAGCGTAAGAGCGGTGGCGCTGACTGACGACGAGTCCGGCGATCAGTCCGGCGCCCGATCCGGGCCGAGGGAATTCCACGCGTCGCCGACACAACGTTAGACAGAAGGACGTTTAATCGAGACGAACCCGACAAGGGCAACCACAACCATCTACACGGAGGGACCACAATGGGGCAACTCTACATGCAACGGTTCGAGTTCCGGGGAGCCATCAGCAAGCCGGAGTACGACGCCGGCTGGGCCGTGGCCAACGAGGTGATGGCCAAGACCGGCAACTGGGGCAACGTGAAGTCGGGAGTCAAACACCTCCGTGGGTTTCTCACTGCCTGTGGGGCTACGGCCCGATCGAGGTTGAGGACGCGAAAGCGTTCGCCGAGTACCAGCAATTCCACATCCAGAACTACAGCCACCTGGCGACGATCAGATTCGATCCCGTAGTTGACTTGGAGGCGTCATCCAAGTGACGCGGGTTCAAGGAAGCGCCGAGGGCAACCGCCCGGCGCCTCTTCGCATGTGGCCATGCCACTTCGGGAACCACGCCCAACCATCTCCACGTTGACCATCGCCATCGCCTGCACGGAATCACCGGCATTTGTGTCGGCATGTGGTGATGTAACGGAAGAACGTCCCGGAGGACGCGGCCATCGAGACTCGAGCACTCGTGCTCGCAGCCACGTCGAATCTGCGGCTGACCTATCCGATCGACGGCGGTGGCTGCGGTAGTGGCCACATCTTGTACAATGTAGCCTCATGGGAACACGAGAAAAGCGAATCGGCATCCGGGAACTCAAATCGACGTTGAGCGAGTGCGTTCGCGAAGTACGGGCCGGAAGGACGATTGTCGTCACTGACCATGGCCAACCCGTTGCTCGCATCATTCCCGAGGGGGTGTCGCTGCGGGAGCGCATCGAGGCTCTCAAGAGAGCGGGCACGATTGCGTGGAGTGGCCGGCGTCTCGGGCCGGCGAAGCCCGCCGGGAAGGTCCGTGGCGCGAAAACGGTCGCCGAGTTGGTCGTCGAAAATCGCGAGTGATTGCGTATCTCGACGCGAGCGCACTGGTGAAGCGCTACATCGTCGAACGCGGATCAAGGGAGACGATCGCGCTCACCGGCGAATCCGAGATGACGGCAACGTCGATCGTCAGCCGCGCTGAAGTGGTTGCGGCACTCGCCAAAGCCGCTCGCACCAGTGTCCTCACGCAGGAGCTTGCACGGGACGCTCGACGAATGTTCAATGGAGATTGGCCGGACCTTGTGCGCGTCCCGATGACGGAGGCACTGGTCGAGCGAGCCGAGGGGCTGGCGTGGGACCACGGCTTGCGCGGCTACGATTCCGTGCAACTCGCGTCCGCTTTGACCTGGCAAGAATCCGTCGGCGCCGAAATCGTCCTGGCGACGTTCGATCAGCAGCTGTGGGACGCGGCGAAACGAGCAGGACTCAAACCGTGGCCGGCAGGAACGCCCAGGCGGGACAGCGGCGCTCGAACAGCCTCCAGATGAAACGGACGACACCGACTGAGATTGGCCATGCTGGGACCGCCGAGGCGCTGCGCTGGCCTCCCTCGTTCATTCATCGAAGCGTCATTTCGTCGGCAGCCAAGTCTTGTTCAGCCGGCGATCCTTCCAACGTTCGGGATCCATAAGCCCTCCTCGTCAGGAGTTGTGTATGTGCAGGCCTTCCCGGGGCCGGGGCCCAAGATGCTCGCGATGGAGGACGGGCATCCTCCGTCCGCCTTCCCGGGGATGTAGACGAATTCCCGGTCCATAGCTTGGTGGTTTCGTGGTAGGTTACATGTAACCTCTGGAGGAGGGACATGGCCGCCACTGCTCGATCGGCAGCCCGTGACAAGGTGCGCGCCCATCGGGCTCGTTTGCGCAAGCAGGGGCTTCGTCCGGTTCAGATCTGGGTTCCGGACGTGCGATCGAAGGCTTTCTCGCGCGCAGCTCACCGTCAGTCACTTGCCGTCGCCAAGAGTCCCCACGCGAGAGAGGATCAGGAGTTCGTCGACGCGATCTCGGCCTGGACTGCCGAATGACACGCGGCGAAATCTGGACCGTCGCGGGTGGCGCCGCCTACGTCGGCAAGCCGCGTCCGGCAGTCATCGTCCAAGATGACCGGTTCGACGCCAACGATTCAATCGTGGTGTGTCCGTTGACAACCGATCCGACACCAGCGCCAATCTTCAGACTTCCCGTTCAGGCCAGCACGCAGAGCGGATTGCGTGCAGCATGTCGGATCATGGTGGACAAGCTGACCGCGGTGCCCAGGAGACGCTTGGGACAGCACGTTGGATCGCTGACCTCTGAGGAAATCAGAGCGCTCAACCGGGCTATCTTCGTGTTTCTCGGTCTGTCCGAAACAGAAGGCGAGAAGGGTTAGCAGCCACGGGCCTCAGGACCTCAGGCCGCATGCCTGAGCTCGTCGACCGTTCTCAGCCAAGTCGCGATCTGGTTCCAACTGGCCGGCATCGGGGACGCCAATCTCAACGCGTTGACTCGACGCGACTTCCCGATGCACCCTAACGCTGGTTCGAACCTGTGCAGGAAGAATCATGAGGGCAGCCAGTTTCCTCTCGTCCACGTTGATTGGCACGAAGGTCATGGATTTG
>CAZCEL010000438.1:0-4341 GCA_964497175.1 uncultured Bifidobacteriaceae bacterium | reverse complement strand
GCGGCTCCGGGCAGGGCGGCCGCGGGCAGGGCGGTGCTGACCGGGGCGGGCGAGGGCGGCGCGGCGGGGCGTCATGATGGCAAGGGAGTGTCAAGGCCACGCGATCGCCGAGGGCGTCGGCCGTGGTCCGAGGAGTCGGGGATGAGTATTCCGCGCTTCGCCATTCAGCGTCCGGTCATGATGACGATGCTCAGCGCGATCGTCATCCTGCTCGGCGGCATCTCCTTGTCCCGCCTGCCGGTCGACCTGTTGCCGGACCTGCAGCAACCGACCGTCAGCGTGCGTGTGAACTACGCCGGCGTCGGTCCGCTCGAGATGGAGGAGCTCGTCACCCGCCCGCTCGAGCAGCAGCTGAGCGCGGTGTCCGGCCTCGAGCGGATGAACTCGAGCTCCAACGAAGGCAGCACGAACATCAACATGAACTTCGTGTGGGGCACCGACCTCAGCGAGGCGATGGACGACATGCGCATGCGCATCGACCGTGTGCGCGGCCGGCTGCCCGAGGACGCGGATCCTCCTGTGCTCCAGAAGTTCGACTCCAACCAGGCCCCGATCATGGGCATGGCCGTCGAGAGCGTGGACGGGACCCTCGACCGCGTGGCGCTGCGCGAGCTCGCCGAAAACGTGCTCTCGCCCCGGTTGGAACGCGTCCCCGGCGTGGCGGCCGTGACGGTCAATGGCGGTCTGCGGCGGCAGGTGCACGTCGACTTGTCGCGCGAGAAGATCACCGCGCTCGACCTGTCGGTCGACCGCGTGGTGAACGTGATCCGGACCGAAAACCAGAACATTCCGATTGGTGAGGTCTATCAGGGCGACCGGGCCCTGCTGCTGCGCAGCCAGGGACAGTTCGAGAACCTGGAGCAGATCCGCGATCTGGTCATCATGACGCGCGCCGGTGTACCCGTGTATGTCAGGGATATCGCCGAGGTCTCGGATTCCACCGAGGACGTCCGATCGGTCCTCCGCATCAACGGGCGCCCCGGCGTGCGGATGCAGGTGACCAAGCAGTCGGGCACCAATACGGTGCAGATCGCCGAAGGGGTCCGCGCCGAGATCGCCCGGATCAACCGCGAGGTGCCGGGCGTGAAGCTCTCGCTCCTGGACGACAGCGCGAAGTTCATCGAGCGTTCGATCGAGGCCGTGCAGGAGCACGTGATGATCGGATCGGTGCTCGTCATCCTGATCATCTTTCTCTTTCTTCGCAACTTCAGGTCGACGCTCATCGTCTGCACGTCGATTCCCATCTCGGTCATCGGCACCTTCGCCCTGCTGTACTTTGGCGGCCTCACGCTGAACACGATGACGTTCGGCGGTCTCGCGCTCGGCGTCGGGATGATCGTCGACGGGGCGATCGTCGTCCTCGAGAACTCCTTCCGTCACATGGAGAAGTACGGCAAGGATCGCGTGACCGCCTCCATCGACGGCAGCGAGGAGGTGTGGTCCGCGATCCTCGCATCGATTCTGACGCACATCGCCGTGTTCGTGCCCCTGCTCTTTCTCGAGGGCGTCTCGAGCGTCATGTTCCGCCAGCTCTCCATCGTGGTCGTCTTTTCGCTCGCGATGTCGCTGTTCGTGGCGGTGACGCTCGTGCCGGTGCTCTGCTCCAAGCTGCTCGTGCTGCCGCCGCCGCCCGAGAAG
This sequence comes from uncultured Bifidobacteriaceae bacterium, assembly GCA_964497175.1. Taxonomy (GTDB): domain Bacteria; phylum Acidobacteriota; class Vicinamibacteria; order Vicinamibacterales; family CAVVIG01; genus CAZCEL01. Next base: position 2,703 of record CAZCEL010000438.1, on the reverse strand, counting down.
CGCCGCGGGCTCGGCGCCCGCCTCTACACGGCCAGCGAGCGCATGCTCGAAGGGATGGACGAGGGCTACCGGCGGGTACTGCACCTGGCGCTGGCACACCGGCCGATGGTCATCACTCTCGCGGCCGCGTCGGTCGGCCTGGCGGCCTGGCTCTTCCAATCGATTCCCACGGAGTTCTCGACGCAGGCCGACGAAGGGCAGGTACAGGTCGTCGTCGAGTTGGCGCAGGGCACGCGCATCGAGGTCACAGACCCGGTGCTTCAGCGCGTCGAGACCGCCATCACACAGATGGTGCCCGAAGCCACCGACGTCATTGTCAACGCCGGCACCGGCGGAGGCGGCTTCGGCCCTGGTGGTCCGGGCGGCGGGTCGGTCAGCCGCGGCTTTCTGCAGATCCTCCTCAAGCCGAAAGATGAGCGCACTCGATCGAACGATCAGATCGCGAGGGACCTGCGCCGTCAGCTGTCCGGGATTCCTGGCGTGATCGTGCGCGCCAACGCGTCGGGCGGCAACAACCAGTTGAACCGGTTCCTCTCCGGCGGAAACAATGACGGCGGCCGGCTGTCACTCGAAATTCGAGGCGAGAGCCTCCAGGACGCCCGAAAGATCGCGCTGGCGGCCAAGGACGTGCTGGACGCGACGCCAGGAGTCGCCGACGCACGGCTGGGGCGGGACGAGGGCCGGCCGGAGCTCGCGGTCCTGGTGGATCGCTCGAAGGCGGCGCTCCTCGGCGTCAGCGCCGCGGCAGTCGCCGAAACGATTCGCACCAACGTCGCCGGGACGCAGGCCGCCCTGTTCCACCAGGCGGGCAACGAATACCCCATCATCGTCCGGCTGCGAGTGGACCAGCGTCAGGCTGCGGCCGACGTCGAGGATGTGTTGGTCAGTACCCCGCAAGGACGCGTGATGCCCGCGAAGAACCTGATGCGCCTCGAGGACGCCGTCGGCCCCGTGCAGATCCAGCGCAAGAACCAGCAGCGCATCGCCTTCGTCAGCGCCGAACCGGAGACGACGCTCAGTGAAGCGCTTGAAGCGGTGCAGGAACGGCTCCCCCAGGTCTACGGATTGATGCCGGAAGGATTCACCATCGGGTTCGGCGCCGAGGTCGAGCAGCAGGCGAAGGCCTTTGCTCAGCTGCAGATGGTGCTCATCCTCGCCTTGATCCTCGTCTACGCGGTCATGGCGTCCCAGTACGAGTCGCTGCGCGACCCGTTCATCATCATGTTCTCGGTGCCGACGGCGGCCATCGGCGTGGTGCTCGCGCTCAAGCTGACCGGCACCTCCTTTAACATGCAGGCCTACATCGGCATCATCATGCTGGCGGGCATCGTCGTCAGCAACGGCATCCTGCTCGTGGACTACACCAACGTGTTGCGTCGCCGCGACGGCCTGCCGCTCAGGGAGGCCGTCGAGATTGCCGGACGCACCCGCCTCCGCCCCATCCTGATGACGTCGATTGCCACCGCGCTCGGCCTCATCCCGATGTCACTCGGCATAGGCGAGGGCAGCGAGCTCCAGGTGCCGCTTGCGCGGGTCGTCATCGGTGGCTTGACCACGTCCCTGGTGATCACCCTCGTGCTCGTGCCCACGGTTTACACGTTGTTCGAGGAAGGCATCCGGCTGCCGTGGCGGAAATCGCGAACGGTCGAAGCGTCGGTCGAGGCGTAGATGAAGAAGGCGCTGCTCATCCTCGTGCTGCTGGCAATCGGCGGCGGATCCGCGTACTACTACTTCTACGTGTACCGGAAAACCGGTCCGACGCCGACGGTGACGACGGCCCAGATCACCAGAGGCGATGTCGTCGAGACGGTCGGGGCGACCGGCACGCTTCAGGCTGTGACCACCGTGCAGGTCGGCACGCAGGTCTCGGGAACGATCCAGTCGCTGTACGCCGACTTCAACTCGCTCGTCACGAAGGGGCAGGTCCTCGCGCGGCTGGATCCGTCGCTGTTCCAGACCCAGATCGAGCAGGCAAGTGCCAACCTGATCCGCGCGCAGGCCGAGGTCGAGCGCCTCAAGGTAACGCTCGATGACGCGCGAACCAAGCTGACACGGGCCGAGGGCCTGTGGGCCCGTCAGCTCATTCCGCGGAGCGAGCTCGAAACGGCGCAGGTGACCGTGCGGGCTTCCGAAGCACAGCTGCGATCCGCGGAGGCGCAGGTGACCCAGGCCCAGGCCTCGCTCAACCAGAACGACGTCAACCTGCAGCACACCGTTATCGAGGCGCCCATCGATGGCTTGGTCATCTCGAGAAACGTCGACGTTGGCCAGACCGTCGCCGCCAGTATGCAGGCGCCCACGCTGTTCGTTCTGGCCGCCGACCTGACGAAGATGCAGTGCCTCGCGAACCTCGATGAATCCGACGTGGGACGGATCCGGCCCGGACAGAAGGTGACGTTCCGAGTGGACGCCTACCCCACTGAGGACTTCATCGGAGTCGTATCGCAGGTGCGGCTCGAGCCGAAGGTGCAGCAGAACGTCGTGACCTATGCCACCGTCATCGACGTCCCCAACAATCAGCTCAAGCTGAAGCCGGGCATGACGGCCAACGTCAACATCGAGATTGCCCGGAGCTCCGACGTCCTGCGCGTGCCGAATGCGGCCGTCCGCTTTCGCCCGACGAACGAGATCTTCGCTGCCTTAGGTCAGACGCAGGATCTGGGCTCGCGGCCCGGTAATGGCGGAGGCCGGGGCCGTGCCGGC
>CAZCEL010000437.1:0-4343 GCA_964497175.1 uncultured Bifidobacteriaceae bacterium | reverse complement strand
GTTGAGCATGATGAGCAGTCCGTCGCGCGAGGACCGAAATGCGGACGCCAGGATGAAGAAGATCGCGACGACAACGCCCAGGGAGAGCCAGAGCAACTGGCGGGATGCCTGGGCTTCGCTCTCGAACTGCCCGCCGTACTCGACTCTATACCCCTGGGGAAGTCCGACGTGTTCGCTGACGCGCGCCTGAATGTCAGTGACCACACTTCGCAGATCGCGCCCGCTCACGTTGCTCTGCACGACGATCCGCCGCTGGACGTTCTCGCGCATCACGAAATTCGGACCTCGATCCCGCTGAATCGTGGCAACTGCCGACAGCGGGATCTGACGACGGTCGGGAGTCTGAATCGCGGTCGTTCCGACGGCCTCCAGATCCATCGAATCGTCCATCGCGGACCGCACGACCAGCGGGACGGCCATCTGTCCCTCCAGCACCTGACCCACCGGGTGTCCGACGCGCGAGGTGTGCAGCGCGGCCGCCACCGCACCGGTTTCCAGCCCCTGGCGCGCAGCAGCGCCCGGGTCGACCTGGACCTTCAGCGTCGGGATGTCCGTCTGGGCCTCCGTCGACAGATCCACGACGCCCGGCACCTGCGCCATCTCGGCCTGAACCTGAGCGGCGAGTTGGCGCAGGGTCTGCAAGTCGTCGCCGAAGATCTTCACGGCGATGTTGGCCCGCGTGCCGGACAGCATGTGATCGATCCGGTGCGAGATGGGTTGACCGATGGTGACGTTCGTGCCCGGCAGAAGCGACACCTTCTCGCGCAGTTCCTCGAGCATCGCTTCCCGAGGCCGATCCTGCGCCCGCAGGCGGACGTCAATCTCCGCTGACTCGACGCCCTGCACGTGCTCGTCAAGCTCGGCCCGTCCCGTCCGCCGGGCCGTGGAGGTGACTTCGGGAACCTCGAGCATCAGCCGTTCGAGGGCGCTTCCGAGCGCGTTGGAGTCCTCGAGGCTGATGCCTGGAATCGTGACGGCGCTGACGGTGAGAGCGCCTTCGTTGAATTCGGGGAGAAACGAGCGACCGGCTGACCAGATGCCGATCAGTGCCGGCACGAACAGCGCGATGGACAGGACGATGACCGATCGGGACCACGGAAGCGCGCGTCGCAACCACGACTCGTAGGCGGCCTTCAGCCGTGCGGTCCAGCGCGGCTCATGCCCGGACGCGACCAGCCTCGTCCCAGGCAGCAGCCACGAGCAGAGCACCGGCGTGACAGTGAGCGCCGCTACGAGTGAGGCCAACAGTGCCGCGACGTAGGCGAATCCAAGCGGCCGCAGCAGCCGCCCTTCGACGCTGCCCAGCGTGAAGAGCGGCAGGAAGACGAGAGCCACGATCACCGTGGCAAATACCACCGAGCCGCGAATTTCTGTGCTCGCGCGGTACACGAGGTCGAGCACTCCCAGTCGTCCGCCCTCGGCCCGGGCGGCGTTCTCCCGCAGCCGCCGCGCCACGTTTTCCACGTCGATGATCGCATCGTCGACGAGCTCGCCGATGGCAATGGCCAGGCCTCCAAGGCTCATCGTGTTGATGGTCAGGCCGAAGCGATGCAGGACACTGACGGCCGCCAGGATGGAGAGCGGCAACGCAACCAGTGTGACGAGGGCGGCGCGACCGTTCATGAGAAACAGCACGACGACGAGGATGACGAGTCCCGCACCTTCGAGCAGCCGGATGAACAGGTTGTTCAGCGACTGATCGATGAAGTCGGCCTGGCGAAACAGGTCACGATGAATGTGCATTCCGTCCGGCAAGGCGCGCTGGATGTCATCGAGTGTGGCCTCAACCTCGGCCGTCAGATCCAGTGTGTTGACGCCAGGCTGCTTCTGAATGCCGAGGATCACTGCCGGCCTGGCGTTGTGCGAGCCGTCACCGCGCTTGATGGCGGCGCCCTCTCGCACGCTCCCCACGTCACGAATCAGTACCGGTGTTGACCCGGTCGTCTTCACCGACACCGCCGCGATTCCATCGAGGTCCATCAGCCGACCGAGCCCGCGGACCAGGTATTCCTGACCTTCAGAGGCCTGGAAGCCGGCGGTGGCGTTCCGGTTGGCCGCCGCGAGCGCTCGTTCGACCTCCTCGATCGTGACCTGGTGGGCGGTCAGGCGCGCCGGGTCGAGCACCACCTCGTATTGCTTTTGCGATCCGCCGGTGGCGATGACCTGCGAGACGCCGGGAACGGCCAGCAAACGCCGGCGAACCACGGTTTCGGCCGCGGTTCGGAGCTCGATCGGCGAGTGGCGGTCCGACTCCAGGTCGATGAACAGGACTTCGCCCATGATCGATGAGACCGGTGCGAGAAAAGGCGGCTCGACGGCCGGCGGCAGCGACCCGGAGACGAGCGTCAGCTTCTCCGTCACGGTCTGGCGTGCGCGGTTGATGTCGTGGCCCCAGTCGAACTCGACCCACACGACGGCAACCCCCACGGCCGTCGCGGACCTCACGCGCCGAACACCCGCCGCACCGTTCAGAGCCGCCTCGATCGGGAACGTGACCAGCGACTCGATCTCGAGCGGGTCCATGCCGGGCGCCTCGGTAAGGATGGTGACCGTCGGCGCCGTGAGGTCCGGCAGGACGTCGAGGGGAATGCGCGAGGCAGTCCAGCCGCCCCACACCAGAAAGGCTCCTGCAAGGGCCACCACGATCGGGCGATGAGCGAGCGACCAGCGAATGAGCGCGTCAACCATGGCCGTCTCAGTGCACATGCCCGTGGGCAGGAACGGACATGGAGAGGGAGGCCAACCGCACGAGATAGGCGCCCTTTGTCACCACGCGATCGCCAGGCTTGACACCCTCAATGATCTGGACCAGATCGCCGCCCCGAGGACCGAGTGTGACCGCGCGGCGCTCGAACGTCTCCCCTTCCTGCTGAACAAACACGATTGGGCGCCCGGCGTCATCCACCACAGCACCAACGGGCACCACCGGGCCGGGCGCCGTGGTATCCATCAACAGATGCAGAAACACCGTTTGACCGACCGGCAAGCCTGCAGCCCGGTTGTCGAATGCGAACGTGATCGGCAGTGTGCGGGTTTGCGGGTCGAGAACCTTGCCCAGACTGGCCAGAGGTCCCACCGGGACGCGTTCCCCTCGTCCCGTCACTTCCAGCTCCGCCGTGGACACCCCGCGAACGCGGGCCGCTTCCGCTTCGGGGACCTGGCCCACGACGTGGACCTGGAGCGCGTCCACGATGCGAAACAGGATTGCCCCCGCCGCTACGTTGGCGCCTGTCGCGGCGTGTCGCTGGGCGACGGTGCCGCTCACCGGCGCCCGGACGACGAAGAGTCCTTCGGCCTCGATGGCGCCGCCCGATCGGGCGGCGTCGTACTGCGCCAGGCTCCCCTGGGCGGCAGCCAGACGCGCTCTGGCCTGCTCTTCCGTAGATCGAGCCTCGTCCAGACGTTTCTCGGGCGCTGCCCCCGCACTGGTCAACCGTTCTGCACGCTCTCGATCGCGAGTCGCCAGCGTCAGGGCAGTCTGCGCCTCGGCCTGTGCCCGTTGCAGCTGCGGCAGGTCGCCGGGGACCGCAGGCGGCGGGAGCAGGCGAGCCAGTTCCTGTCCTCGATTGACCGCGGCGCCCGGTGGCAGATCCAGGAGGCGTGTAAGCCGGCCGTCGATTGGTGCGACGACATCGGCCGCGCCGCCGGGTCTGGCCTCGATTCGGGCGGGGACACGGATGGACGCTCGCACGGCCCGTTCAGTGACAAGGGAGGTCCCGAAGTCCAGGCTCCATTGCTGTTCCTTCAGGAAGCTGATTCCAGGCGTCTCGTCCGCCGTCGCCCCGGCCCACGCACGTGCCGCCTCGGCGCTCGCGTGCACGTCGACCGGACCGATGCGATGTTCGTCGTCGAGACCACGCGATCGCACGACGACGACCAGGTCGCGCGACCCTGCGTGAGAAGGCTGCACGTCCACGCCGAAGATCCCCGGACGAGACGGAGCATCGACGGGAAAGATCTCTGGACCCGGTCCGCCTCGCAGGTGAACTTCCACGGTGCCCTCGCTCAGCGGCTTGAAGGTGTCGAGCCTGGTCAGATGGATCGCGAATCGCGATGTCTCGCCGACGGCGAGCGGCGGATACTCCGCGAAGAGCTCCGTCTTATCGGTCCATCGGGTCACCCGCAGGGTCTCGCGGTCCCCTGGAGCCGCGGTGGGTTCCGGCGGCCTGCCGCACGCGGCGGCGAGCGCGCAGATGACGAGCGAGCACACGTGCTTCACGGCCACAATGTCTCTCCTACCGCGCGTTCCAGGGCGATCTCCGCCAGGCGCGCGTCAAGCCGCAACTCGATGGTGCGCATCCTCGCCCGCGACGCTGTCCGGACCGCATCGAGCAACTCGAGAC
>CAZCEL010000436.1:0-4352 GCA_964497175.1 uncultured Bifidobacteriaceae bacterium | reverse complement strand
CCGAGCGCCAGATCCCGGACCGTGCGGAAGATGCTGTCTACCAGTTTCTTGGATTCGGCGACAGCTGCGCCAATGCGGATGTCGGCCGGCGCGCGTGTCCGCTCGATTCGCCCCAGCTCCATCCGCAAGGCCGTGAGGACCTGGGCCACGTGGTCGTGAAGCTCGCGTGAGAGGTGTTTCCGCTCTTCTTCTTGTGCCGCGTCACGTTCCTGCGAGAGCTGACGCATCTGACGCTCGGCCTCTTCCGCCGTCGCGCGCTGCTGCTCCGATCGCCGTTCCAGAGTGCGAAGCCGAAAGACGGCGACCAGCGCCACCCCGATGCCAAGCAGGACCGTCTGCCAGAGCAATCGCCGCAGATCCCCGCGAAAGACGGCCTGGCGGCGCGCGACTTCGGCGTGCTGGGCCGCCAGGTTGGCGTTGTTCAGCTCCTCGATCTCCGCCGCGATGGTCAGGATGGCCTCGCGCCGTGGCACTACCTGTTGACGCAGGAAGTTCGCGCTGCGGAAGATCTTCTCGGTGGTCGTCCAGTCGAAAAGAGGTTCGAACGTCTGCCAGTACTCATCGAGTTGCCCTTCAAGGTTGTGGATCCGCTCGGCATGGGACTCGTCGAGCACGAGGAGTTCGGTGACCGTCGCTTTGTTCCTCTCGCGGAACTCGGCGATCTGCTCGCGGTATTCAGGCGCCCGCTCGCGCGCCACGTCGAGGAGGTAATCGCGAACGAAGATGCCGGAGAGATTCACGTCGGAGCGTAGACGCCGCAGGGTGGCGTCCACATTCTGATGGTGGGCGTTCAGCAGATCGAGCTGCGTATAGATCTCCTGAGCTTTGCGCGACGACGCCAGCAGGGATACCACGATCAGTACCAGGAGGCCGCCGAGCCCGAGCGCCGCGACAATCCACGTCCTGAAGCGCACAAAACCCTCCGCACGCGTCCGGCGTGCCCCGCAAGCTTAGCGCGTGTCGCCGCGGGCAGGCATCCGGTAAAGGGGGGAAATCACCCAGGCAGAGGGTGCGCCCGGTTCCCCTGGAGAACCCTTGGAAACCATCTCTCTGCCGGATAGCTGCAGGTGCACGCGGCGGTATCTACTGACGTCGTGAACGGAAACCTGGTCCGGAAGGCCAGCCTGGGGCGGCGGGACGCGAGGAAGAGCGTGTGGACGTTCGAACGCGTGCAGAGATGCCTGGATGCGTTCGACCGAAGCGGACCGATTGTGGTGCTCGCCAATCGGGAGCCCATCCGCCACGACCGTGCGGGCGACGGACACATTGTGGTGAGACGCTCGGGCAGCGGGCTTGTCACGGCATTGGAGCCACTGCTGGAGGCGTCTGCAGGAGTATGGGTGGCACACGGTTCCGGCACCGCCGACAAAGCCGTTGTCGACCGGCGGGACGGGCTGGACGTGCCATCCGCCAATCCCCACTACCGCCTCCGACGGGTGTGGCTGGACGACCAGGAGCAACGCAGGTACTACCTCGGGTTTTCGAATGAAGGCTTGTGGCCGCTGTGCCACCGCGCCCACGTGCAACCTGTTTTCCGATCGGAGGACTTCGACACCTACCGGATGGTCAACGAGCGCTTTGCCGAGGCCGTCAGTGACGAGGTGAAGAGTGACACGCCGCTGGTGTTGGTCCAGGACTATCACTTCGCGCTCGCGCCACAGTTCATTCGCGAGCGCCTCCCGCTCAGCACCATCGTCGCGTTCTGGCACATTCCATGGCCGCGTCCGAGCGACTTCGCGATGTGCCCCTGGGGCCGACCGTTGCTCGAGGGTCTCCTTGGCAGCACGATTGTCGGCTTTCAGACGCCAGAGGATTGCGGGACCTTCATAGAGACCGTCGAGCAGACGCTCGATGCCCACATCGACCGCAGGCGGAACATCATCGCCTTCGGCGATCGACAGGTGACGATTCGCGCGTATCCGGTGTCGGTCGAATGGCCGAATCGGTGGGCGTTGCAGTCGACACCCGTTGAGACGTGCCGGGCGGCCGTGCGCCGGCAGCTTCACCTGCCGCCGGGCGTCCGCCTGGCCGTCGGCGTTGATCGACTGGACTACACGAAAGGGATCGACGAGAAGTTCCTGGCCGTTGAGCGAATGCTCGAATTGCATCCGGAGTTCAGCGAGCGTTTTGTTCTGGTGCAGATTGCGGAACCGAGCCGCGAGTGTCTGGCCACGTACCGCGGACTGCGCTCGCGCCTCCTGGAATCAGCAGACCGTGTCAACCGTCGCTTCGGCAGGGGCGGCTACAGGCCGATCGTGCTGCTCGACGCGCACCACGAATCGGCGGACGTGTACCGATTCCTCCGGGCCGCCGACCTCTGCTATGTCGGCAGCCTTCACGATGGCATGAACCTGGTCGCGAAGGAATTCGTCGCCGCACGGGACGACAACCGCGGCGTTCTCGTGCTGAGCGGCTTCACAGGTGCTGCTCGGGAGCTCACCGACGCATTGATCGTGAATCCCTATGCCGTCGATGACTCAGCCCGGACGCTTGCCCGCGCACTGAACATGACACAGGACGAACAAGCCAAACGCATGCGCGCGATGCGCCGCGTCGTCGCGGAGTTCAATGTGTACCGATGGGTCGGCGAGATGTTGACAGACGCGTCTCGTCTGCAACCGCGTCAGGCCGGCTGCCGCCAAGCCAACTGGCGGGCGGACGTGCTGCAGGTCTGATCACCCTTGAGACGCAGGCAGCGCGGTCATCGATCACCTGCGACGTCACGTCCGGTCGGGTTGTCGGCCGATGGCGTTGCCCCCTCGGATTCGTAGAGCGCCTTCCGGAGCTCGGTTGTCAGCCGATTGATCTCCTCGTCGCTGCGCTCACAGAACCTGAGGGCCCGGCGCACCATCTCGACGCCTCCTTCGAACTCCGGCTGCACGACGACATCGGCACCGAGCGCGCGCAGGTCAGCTACCCGCCGGGGCGTCGTCGCCCGCGCCACGACGAACACGCGAGGATTGAGACGCTTGGCACGTTCGATCCCCAGCCGAATCGCCTGCCACTCGGGCACGGCCATCACGAGCATGCGGGCATCGGCGATCCTGGCGGCGCGGAGAATGTCTTCGCTCGAGATGTCCCCCCACACCACCGGATCCCCCTGCTCGAGAGACGGTGCCAGGGCTTCGTGATTGAGCTCGACCACCACGTAGGGCATACCTGCACGCTGCAGCGCGTCCGCCACAGCCCGGCCAGTCCGGCCGTAGCCGGCGACGATCACGTGATTCTCGGGTGCGGGTCCCGCCGCGTGCAGGCCTGCCGCGGGTGGTGCTGGCCGCCGCCAGCGCGACCACAGCCTGCCGAGCGGGAGCGCACCGGAGAACACGAGCGGTGACACGGCCATCGACAGGACCGTGGACGTCAGCACCAAGTCGTACGTATCCCTCGCGATGTAGTTGCCGGTGTGCCCGGCCCGGGCGAGCACGAAGCTGAACTCGCCGATCTGAGAGAGGCCAAGGCCGACGAGCCAGGGCGCCATGTGTCGGTACCCAAAGGCCCTTGCCAGCAGACCGCAGATGAGCGCCTTCCCAGCGACGACGAGCGCCACGACCAGAGCGACCTGGCCCCAATTGGCCAGGATGTAGCGCGGGTCGAACAGCATGCCGGCCGATACGAAGAACACGAGTCCGAAAACGTCGCGCAGCGGGGCGATGTCGCTCAACGCCTGATGGCTCAGCTCCGACTCGCTGAGAACGATGCCCGCGACGAACGCACCGATGGCGAACGAGAGCCCCAGCTGGTACGCGACCGACCCGATGCCAACCCCTGCTGCGACAACCGCCACAAGGAATAACTCCCGCGATCCCCAGGCGGCGATGCGTCTCAGCAGGGCGGGCAGCAGCCGCGTGCCGACGAGGACCATGGCCAGCAGAAACGCCGCGGCGATGAAGCTCGCCTGCAGAAGCCCGGGCAAGGCGGCGCCCGCACGGCCGACGTGCGGCAGGACAATGAGCATCGGCACGACAGCCAAGTCCTGAACGACGAGCAGCCCGATCATCACGCGGCTCGCCAGCGTCGCCGTCGTGCCGTCCGCCGCCATCGTCTTGAGCACGACCATCGTGCTGGACAGTGAGACTATCGCGCCAAACCAGATGGCATCGGCCGTCGGCATGCCGAGCGCAGTGCGAGCCACCCAGGCGCCGAACCACGCGGTCAGTCCGATCTGGATCGGCCCGCCCAGCAGCGCCACGCGTCGCACCGCGCCGAGGTCGCGAAAGGAGACTTCGAGTCCCAGTGCGAAGAGCAGAAGAGCCACGCCGATCTCGGCCAGCAGCTCGATATCGTCGACGTGCGCGACGGTAGGGCCGGCGCCATCGGCCCGCGTCTGCTTCGACTGCCCCTGCTGGTCGGCT
>CAZCEL010000435.1:299-4377 GCA_964497175.1 uncultured Bifidobacteriaceae bacterium | reverse complement strand
CGCGGATACGCGTCTTCTTCATGAACCCGTCGTAGTGCCGCATGATGAGCTGCGATTCGACCTGCTGCACCGTGTCCATCGCGACGCCGACGACGATGAGCAGCGAGGTTCCGCCGAAGTAGAACGTGATGCCCATGCCCTGCGTTACGAACCGCGGCAGGTTCGCGTCGAGCCAGGGCCCGATGAAGGGGATCGGCTCGACCTGGAACCCGCTCAGCAGAAACTGAGGCAGAATCGCGACGAGCGCCAGGTAGATCGCCCCCGCCAACGTGATTCGCGTGAGAATCGTGTCGATGTGCTCGGCGGTCCGCTTCCCGGGCCGGATACCGGGCACGAACCCGCCGTACTTCCGCATGTTCTCCGCCACATCGTCTGGGTTGAAGACAATCGCGGTGTAGAAATACGCGAAGAAGATGATGCCGGCGATGTAGAGCAGATTGTAGAGGGGCATCCCGAACCCCAGCTGCTGGACGACCCAGTCCGCAACGCGATTGCCCTGAAACGCCTGGGCAATTGTCGTTGGAAACGCCAGGATGGACGAGGCGAAGATTACCGGAATCACGCCTCCGGTGTTCACCTTCAGGGGGATGTGCGTGCTCGATCCCCCGTACATCCTTCGCCCGACCACACGCTTGGCGTACTGCACCGTGACCCGCCGTTGTCCCCGCTCCACGAAGATGATGGCCGCCACCACCAGCGCCATGACCACCAGAAGGATCAGCACCGGAATCAGTCCGAGCTGACCGGTGCTCATCTGTTCGGCCGTCTGGATGACCGCACGCGGGAATCCCACTACGATGCCGGCGAAGATGATGAGGGACATGCCGTTCCCGACGCCTCGCTCGGTGATCTGCTCGCCGAGCCACATGACGAGGCAGCTCCCCGTGGTCAGCGTGAGCACCGTCATGAGGCGGAATCCCAGCCCCGGGTTGAACACGAGCGGCAGCCCGCCGGTCACGTTGGTCTGGTTCTCCAGGAAGACCGCGATGCCGAGCGACTGCACCACGCTCAGCAGGATCGTGCCGTAGCGGGTGTACTGCGTGATCTTGCGCCGGCCCAGCTCACCTTCCTTCGACAGCCGCTCCAGATAGGGCCAGACGACGGTCAGCAGCTGCAGGATGATCGACGCGGTGATGTACGGCATGATGCCGAGCGCGAAGATCGTCATCCGGGACAGGCTCTGTCCGGTGAACATGTCGTAGAGGCCGAACATCTGGTTCTGCATCTGCCGGGCCAGCTCCTCGAGGGCCACGAGGTTGACGCCGGGCACGGTCAGGTGCCGGCCCACGGCGTAGACGCTCAGCAGGCCGAACGTGAACAGCACGCGGTTGCGCAGATCCGAAACGGCGAAGATGTTCTTGAGGCTGTTCTCCATGGTGCTACCTCGCCTCGATGACCTCCCACGCGCCACCGGCCGCCGCGATCTTCTCGGCCGCCTTTCCGCTGAACTTATGCGCCCGGACGGTAAGCGCCTTGGCCACCTCGCCACGCGCGAGTATCTTGACCCGACGCCCGCCTCCGGGCACGAGGCCGGCCTCACGCAGCAGGTCGGGCGTCACCACGACTCCCTCCTCGAACTTCCTCGCCAGCGCGTCCACGTTCACCACGTCGTACTCGACGCGGAAGGGGTTGTGAAATCCGCGCTTGGGGACGCGGCGGTGGAGCGGCATCTGCCCGCCCTCGAAGCCGCGCTTGAACTTGAACCCCGAGCGCGACTTGGCGCCCTTGTGCCCGCGCCCGGCCGTCTTGCCCTGGCCCGACCCCTGACCGCGACCGATGCGCTTCTTCGCGTGTCTGGCGCCCCGGGGCGGCCGCAGATTCGATAAGCCCATCGCTCACTTCCCTTCGGTCGCGTCCACCAGGTGCCTGACCTTGTGGATCATCCCGCGGATGGCGGGCGAGTCCTTCAGCTCCACGGTCTGGTGCAGTCGACGCAGTCCAAGGCCCCGCACGACCGCTTCCTGATGTCGATGGAAGCCGATCGGGCTCCTGACGAGCGTCACCTTCACCGTGCCGCCGAGTCGAGCATCCGTTCGCTGGTTCGCCATGCCCCTTCCTCAGGCCGACGTGCGGGCAAAATCCTCGAGCGCCTTGCCGCGATGCCTGGCCACCGTCACGGGATCTTGCAGCGAGTTGAGACCGGCGATCGTCGCCCGGACCACGTTGTGCGGATTGGCCGAGCCGAGGGACTTGGTCAGGATGTTGGTCACACCGGCCGACTCGACCACGGCGCGCACGGCGCCGCCGGCGATGATCCCCGTGCCGTCGGGTGCCGGCTTGAGCAGCACGCTGCCAGCGCCGAAATGGCCCACGATGGAATGGGGGATCGTCGTGCCCTGGAGCGGCACGCGAATCAAGTTCTTCTTGGCCGCTTCGATCCCCTTCTTGATCGCCGAGGGCACTTCCTTCGCCTTGCCGACGCCGAAGCCCACGACGCCATGTCCGTCGCCGACAACCACCAGAGCGCTGAAGCTCAGGTTCTTGCCGCCCTTGACCACCTTCGTGACGCGGTTGATCGACACGACCGTGTCCTTGATGTCGAGCTGGCCCGGATCGATTCGCTCTCGTGTTCTCATGTGCAGTCCACCGACGGCCCCTTCGCCGTGACGTCAGAACTCCAGACCGGCCTTCCTGGCGGCCTCCGCCACGGCCTTGATCCGGCCGTGATAGAGAAACCCGCTGCGATCGAACACGACGCGCGTGATGCCCTTCTCAATCGACCGCTCGGCGATGGCCGCGCCGATCGCCGCCGCCCCCTTCACGTTGCCTCCCCGCACGTCGCCGGTAAAGGCGCCCTTGAGCGACGGCTCGACGCTCGACGCGGACACGAGCGTCCGGCCGCTCAAGTCGTCGATGATCTGGGCATAGATGTGCGAGACGCTCCGGAACACGCTCAGCCGGGGCCGCTCGTCGGTGCCGCTGATGCGCTTCCGCTGCCGGAGCTGGATGCGGTGCCTGCGATCCTCTTTGGTGTTGATCCTCATGGCGTCGGCTCCAGGCCCTCACTTCGCTCCGGTCTTGCCGGCCTTCTTCTTGAGCACCTCGCCCGTGTAGCGCACGCCTTTCTGCTTGTACGGGTCGGGCTTCCTGAGGCGCCGGATGTTGGCCGCCACCTGCCCGACGAGCTGGCGGTCGACACCGGTCACCGTAATGTGCGTCTGCTTGTCGATCGCGACGTCGATGCCTGGCGGAATGTCGAAGACCGCGGCGTGCGAGAACCCGAGCGCGAAGACCACCTGCTTGCCCTTCAGCTCCGCGCGGTACCCGACGCCGACAATGTCGAGCTCCTTCTTGAAGCCTTCGGTCACGCCCGTCACGGCGTTGGCCACCAGACTCCTGGCCAGGCCGTGGAACTTGCCCAGCTCGGGATCGTCTCTCATGGGCCTGGCCACGAGGTGTCCGTCGGTCACAGCGAAGCTGATGCCGCCTGGGTGCGCCTGGCGCAGCCGGCCTTTGGGACCCTGGACCTCGACGGCGCCGTCGAGCACCGTGACGGTCACGCCCTTGGGAACGGCGATGGGTTTCTTTCCGATTCGAGACATGGTTCACTCACCGCGGCCTACCAGATATTGCACAGCACCTCGCCGCCGACACCCGCCTTGACGGCCTGACGGCCGGTCATCACGCCGCGCGACGTCGTCAGGATGCTGGTCCCTAGTCCGGCCAGCACCTCCGGCACATCGTCGCGGCCGAAGTACACGCGGCGGCCCGGGCGGCTGATGCGCTCCACGCCGGCGATCAGCCGCTCGCCGTGCGGTCCGTACTTGAGAAACAACCGCAGCGTCCGGCCCACGGCCGAGGCGGTGGAGGCGTCGTCGAGCACCTTGAATCCCTGGATATAGCCCTCGTCCTGCAGGATCCTGGCGATGTCGATCTTGATCCGGGAGGCCGGCACATCGACACGCGTGTGCTTGGCGGTCACGGCATTGCGAATCCGGGACAGCATGTCGGCGATGGGATCGGTCATATCGGTCTTATCCTCGCGTCCGCCCTACCAGCTGCTCTTGGTGACTCCGGTGACGTCGCCCTCGAGGGCAAGCTCCCCGAATTGCGCCGCTCCATCGAGCGCTCGATCCCC
>CAZCEL010000435.1:0-289 GCA_964497175.1 uncultured Bifidobacteriaceae bacterium | reverse complement strand
GGCAAGCTTCCGGAAGCACAAGCGGCACAGCGCGAACTTGCGCATGTACGCGCGCGGCCGCCCGCACAGCCGGCAGCGGTTGCGCAGCCGGATCCTGAACTTCGGCTTCCTCGATTCCTTCGCGATCTTCGCTGTCGTCGCCATCCTGCTGCCCGTCCTCCCTGCACCCGTTCAGTTCTGCCGGAACGGCATTCCGATGAACTGCAGGAGCTTGCGCGCCTCCTCGTCAGTCCTGGCCGAGGTCACCACCGAGACGTTCATGCCGCGCGCCTTGTCGACCTTCATGTAG
>CAZCEL010000434.1:0-4384 GCA_964497175.1 uncultured Bifidobacteriaceae bacterium | reverse complement strand
TGCCGGTGCGCCGCGAGATCCCGCTGCCGCTCCGCGCGTTCATCAACCAGAACCCGGCCGTGCCAGTTGCGCAGACGCTCGCCGAGGCCGCCGACGCCGCGAGGCGTACCACGATCGCGGACGCAATCCTCCACGTTACAGTCAGCGATCCAGCGAAGCTCTCGCCCGACGACATGACGATGCTCCGGCAGCGCGGCGTCACGCCCAAGATCTTCATGCGCGGGATGGCCTTCGAGCAGCACCTGTCGGACAACCTGAAGCTGATCGAGGCGGCCGGCAAAGCGGGACTGCTCACACAGCTCCACGCGGAGGACGCGGCGATCCTCGCGGGCGCGATGGACAGGCTCGTCGCGGAGGGCCGTACTGCACTGGTCGGCCAGAACTTCGCGGACTCCCACCCGGTGGAGGCCGAGGAGGTGGCCACGCAGCGCGCGGTCGGCTTCGCCGAGTTCACAAGCGCTCCGATCTACCTGGTGCACATGTCGTCGGAGCGCGCGATGAGAGTGGCCGAGGCCGCACGGGCGCGGGGTCTCCCCGTGTTCACGGAGGTGCGCTTCATCTACCTGCACCTGACGCGCGACGCCTTCAACGGCCCGGACGGGCCCACCTTCACGGGCGCGCCGCCGCTTCGCAACCAGACCGACCGCGACTATCTCTGGGCGGCCATCGCGCGGGGCAGCGTGGACGCCGTCAACACGGACCATGTGGGCTACACGCGCGCCGAGAAGATGGACCCGGGCAACAGCGTCCAGCGCCCGCGCGAGGGCAGCAACTTCCTCCAGGACCAGATGCCGCTCCTCTACTCCGAGGGCGTCCGGAAGGGGCGCATCAGCCTCGAGCGGATGGTCGCGGTCACCGCTACCAATCCAGCCAAGCTCTTCGGGCTGTACCCGAGCAAGGGAGTGGTCGCGGTCGGCGCCGATGCCGACATCGTCATCTGGGATCCGGAACTCACGCGCACGCTCAGGGACGAGGACGTACTCTCCAACGGGAAGTTCTCGATCTTCTCGGGCTGGGAGGTAACAGGCTGGCCGACCGTAACCATCCGGCGTGGGCAGGTGGTCTACGAGAACGGGCGGATCGTGGCTCCGGCGGGGAGCGGGCGACTGGCCCCGCGCGGTCGCTGGCAGCGGCCTTAGAACGAGCCGGACATTCGTGGGCTGGCCGGCGCGCCGCTCGCGGTAGAGCGAAGGCGGCAAGGAGCGTCGACGGTGGTCGAGTCGTGCATGCCAGTCATTCCGAGCGCAGATCTCGACTCCCATTGCTTCGGCGTGGCAGCGGACAAGGGTGTCTAGCGTATGAATCATCGGGCGCACCAGGCCATGCCATGCCTGCGACGCCTCGTCACGGTGGGGCTGTTGGCCGCTGGCTGCGGACCGGCCGGCGCACCCGGGCTGGAGGTCTTCCCGAAACACTTCGTGCTGCGCCCCGGCGAGCAGATTCACTACCAGGTCCTGGAACGCGCTGAGAACGGTCGCCTTCGCTTCGCCGATTACGAGCTCGCTGTTGAGAATCCTCAGATCGTGCGGCCGATCGAGCCCAAGGGGATGCTGGAGGCCGTGGGACCTGGACGCACCGAACTCGTGGTACACACGCCGACCTCAGCACGACGAATCGCCGTTGAGGTGGCAGGTCCCGTTCAGCCGCCGCTGATGGCGATCCATCACAGTGCGATCCAGGAGATCGTGGCGAAGGAATTGCTCTTCGTCGGGCACGCCAACCTCGACGGGTTCGACCATACCGCGGTCGCCAAGCCCGGAATCGATCGTCTGGTGCAAGAGGCCAAGAAGAATGGCCGGCCCGTGGTCTACTGGGTCAGCAAGGAATACCCGCACTGGTACACCGCCGACCGACACCCGGACTACGCGATCATCAGCGAAGGACAAGAGCACCAAATCCGCATCGACGCCCGGCGGGTGGTGTTCGCCGGTGGAAGTTTCATGTTCTGCCTGCTGAGGAACGCACAGATGACCCTCCACGGCATGCTGAAGCACCTGGACCCGCGGCTCATCCGATTCGTGTTCCCTGCCCAGGCCATCTGGGTGGAAGACGCCTGGGGTCCAGGTGAGAAGCGTCCGTATCCAGCACCGATGGTGCTGCTGACCACGTCGTTCGCCCGGCAAGGGGATGACGCGAAGGCCTATGACGAGGTCGTCATCCCGTTCCTCGATCGCCTGATCGGGGAGTTCCCGGTGGCTGGCTATCCTCCCGACCCTCCCTCGCCGGTCTTGAGCGACCTGCTTCAGGACTGGAGCATCGTGGTTCGCTTTGGCGACCGATTCGAGCGGGTCTACCGACGCGGGGGCCCGAACAGGACGCTCCTCGTCGAGTTCGAAGGCGTGTGACCGGCATTCCACCGCTCGATCATGGCGCAATCGGCAATGGCCGCGTCCTGGGGCTCATAGCGCCGAACACGCGCATCGAGTGGCTCTGCCTGCCGCGCTTCGACAGCCCGTCGGTGTTCGCCAGCCTTCTGGATCCCGATCGGGGCGGGTCGTTCAGTTTCGAGCCGATCGATGCGGCCGCACGGATGGAGATGGCTTACGTCCCCAACACCAACGTTCTCCGCACGAGCGTGTCCGCATCCGACGGCGTGTTCGACGTGTTCGACTACGCTCCCCGCGTGCCGGCAGGCGCCGGCGTGGAAGCGCCGGTTGAGATCCACCGCCTGCTGGTGCCACGGGAAGGCGACGCGCACGTCCGCGTGCGCTTCGACCCCCGTCCCGACTACGCCCGGGTCGTTCCTGAAATCGTGGAGGTCGCACACGGTCTGGACGTGCTGGCCGCGGGCTTCCGGCTCCACCTGCGCAGCAACGTGCCGGCGCCGCATCTGCGGAACGGGCTGTCGATCCGCGTGGACGAGCCGCGCTTCTTCGTCCTCAGCTGCGACGCGCCGTCTCAGCTCGATTCGGTGCCGGCGGTCAGACGGGTGCTGGATCTGACGATCGCCGGATGGCGCGCGTGGGCAAAGACCTGTGCGCTCCCGTCGTTCGCCGAACGGGAAGTCCTGCGTTCGGCCCTGTGCCTGAAGCTGCACGCATTCGAGGAAACCGGAGCGATCATCGCCGCCGCGACGACGAGCATCCCCGAGGCGGCAGGCACCGCGCGCACGTGGGACTATCGGTACTGCTGGCTTCGGGATGCCGCCTTCGTCGTCGAGGCGCTCCGCCGCCTCAGCCACCTGGCCGAAGGCGAAGCATTCGTGAAGTTCCTCCGCGACGTGGCCGAACGAGGCCCGCTGCAGCCGGTCTACGGCATCGGCGGCGAGCGGCACCTGCCCGAGCAGCACCTCGATCATCTGGCGGGCTTCGCCGGAGGCCGGCCGGTGCGCGTCGGCAACGCCGCCTATCTGCAGACGCAGCATGACCTGATGGGCGAGATGGTGCTCTGCCTCGAAACGCTGTTCACCGACGTCCGCATCGTTGTCGAGAGCGACGAGCTGTTCGGGCTTGTCGAGCGCCTCGTTGACGACGCCATCGCGGCTGCACCAACCGATGACACCGGCCTGTGGGAGTTCAGGACCCGCCTGGGGCCCCACACGTTCTCCAAGGTGCTGTGCTGGGTGGCGGCGCACCGGGGCGCGCGGCTCGCCAGGCTCAAGGGCCGAATGGAGCAGGCCCTCAACTGGGATCGCTGGGCGGAGCAGCAGCGGACAGCCGTCCTCGATGCCGCGTACAACCGCGAACTGGGATTCTTCACGCAGGCGCTCGGCGGTAAGCACCCTGACGCGTCGCTCCTCCTGCTGCCGACCTTCGGTATCCTTGACGCGAACGATCCTCGATTCGTGTCGACTGTCCAGGCGTATGAACGGCTGCTCGTCGAAGACGGCCTGATGCTTCGATACCGCAACATGGACGACCTGGGCGCAACGACGAGCGCGTTCTCGGTGTGTTCCTTCTGGTGGGTCGAGGCTCTGGCGATGCTCGGCGAACTCGACAAGGCCGTCGCACTGTTCAACAAGCTGCTCACGTACACGAATCCGCTCGGCCTCTTTTCCGAAGACATCGACCCCAAGACCGGACGACTCCTGGGTAACTTCCCTCAGGCGTACACTCACGTCGGCCTCATTCACGCGGCCGTCACCATCGGGGAACTGCTGGACGCACGAGACGCCCACTTCCGCGCCTGGACGTGAACAGGTGTCACCGATCAGCGGTCAGCCATCAGCCCCCGCCGCAGTCAGCCATCAGCTTTCAGCCGTCAGCGGTCAGCGCTCATGGGGCCGGCTCTGGCCCGATCTCAGCTTCAGCAGCCTCCGCAGGAGCGTATCGATGGCGGCCTGGCGCTTCAGGCGGTAGCGCGCTGCGGACGCCCGGGCCGGCCCCACGCGGATGGAACTGTCTCTTATACACATCTGACGCTGCCGACGATCTTACGCGTGTAG
>CAZCEL010000433.1:2909-4418 GCA_964497175.1 uncultured Bifidobacteriaceae bacterium | reverse complement strand
AGTCCGCGACTTCGGATCCGGCCGATAGGTCGATCCTTCTGGGATCCTGGCGATCACTTTGCGCGTCGCCGGTGCCTCCCGTTCCCAGATCTTCAGAAATAGCGCTTTTTCGTCCATGGTGTCTCCAGCCTGAAAGCCGCCCTTGTGGCGGACCTCGGGGGCGAATTCTCTCACGGCTCGCAGCCTGTGGCGACTGGCTTCGGCTACCATGCCCCTCACCGAACCGGGAGACTGACCCTGGACGTCTATCTCATCGATGGCACCTACGAGCTATTCCGCCATTACTACGCGGTACCGTCCGCACGCGACGGGGGCGGTCAGGAAGTGGGGGCCGTTCGCGGCCTGCTGGCCTCCGTGCTCGCCATGATCAACAGCGGCTCGACGCACCTCGCCGTGGCGACCGACCATGTGATCGAATCCTTTCGCAATCAGCTGTGGTCCGACTACAAGACGAGCGCCGGCATCCCGCCGGACCTGTTCGCCCAGTTCCCGCTCCTGGAGGAGGCGCTGACGGCTTTAGGCGTCGTCGTCTGGCCGATGGTGGAATGCGAGGCCGACGATGCGCTCGCATCGGGCGCGGCACGCGCGGCGCGCGACGCACGTGTTGATCGTGTGGTCATCTGCACGCCGGACAAGGATCTGGCACAGGCGGTGCGCGGCACGCGCGTCGTTCAGATGGACCGCCGTACGCGAACGGTTCGGGACGAGGCCGGCGTGGTGGCGAGATTCGGCGTTCCGCCCGCCTCGATTCCCGATTATCTCGCGCTCGTCGGTGACAGCGCTGACGGCTATCCCGGCCTGCGCGGCTGGGGCCCCAAGTCGACCGCGGCCGTGCTCGCGCGGTTCGGCCACCTGGAATCGATTCCGAACGACTGGCGCCAGTGGGGCGTCAACGCCGCCAGTCCGGCCGCCCTTGCACGCACGCTGGCACAGGGGCGGGATCGCGCGTTTCTCTTTCGCGACCTCGCGACGCTGCGCTGCGATCTGCCCGTGTTCGAGTCGGTCGACCAGCTGCGCTGGAGGGGGCCGACGCCGGCATTCCCCGCCCTGGCCGCCCGTCTCGATGGTGCGCACAGCGCCGCTCGCTGAGTGACCCTGTGCGCGGGGCGCCTCGCCCTTGGCAGCCTCTCAGAAGCGAACCTGAAGGCCGACTCGAGCCGTTCGCGGAAGCGCGGGGTGTGTATGGATATCCTCCACGCCGTCTGCGGATTCCCCCGGCAGCCGCGACCGGTAAAAGTAGTCGATGTCGGACACTTCCGCGTCGAACAGGTTGAAGCCTTCCAGCACGACGCTGAGCTTGTTCGACACCTGGTAGCCGACTTCGCCGTTCCACAGCATCGTGCCGCGCGATCTGAGGCGGGCGTCTTCCACGAGCGGACGCGGACCGAAATGACGGACACGCAGGCTTCCGAAGAGCGCGTGTCGCGGTTCGAGCGTCGCGCCGGCTGAGACAACCCGGTCGAGCGCGCCGGGGACGTGACGGCCAGCCGGGTCGCCGTCGGTGAAACG
>CAZCEL010000433.1:0-2899 GCA_964497175.1 uncultured Bifidobacteriaceae bacterium | reverse complement strand
GCCGCGGATGCCGACGGTGCGGATCCCGAACTCCGCTCCTCTGGCCCGCACCAGCGGCGTGACGCGTTCCGCCGCGCTCCCGGTGAACGGGTCGACCGAGATCACGGCGCCACGCGCGTCGTTGCTGTGGAAGCCCAAGCCGGCGTTGGAGTACAGCTCGGTGCCCGCCCAGGGGCCGAGGACGGCGGTGAGCTTGGGGCTGATCAGACCGTCGGAGCCACGGCCTGAATTCAGCCTGTTGTTGGAGGTCACCGAGTACTGGTACGCGTCGGCTCTCAGGCCGAAGGTGGTGCGGAGCGCGCGCGTCCACTCCACTTCGCTCTGCGCGTACACACCGGCCGTGGTCTGGCCGACTTCGTCCTCGCGCGTCGTCTCCAGTCGCCGTTGCGCCGCCGTGCGGTACAAGCCGACGGGACTCAGCCAGTCGCGGCGCAGTTGCACACCAATCGCGCTCTCGGTATGCCGCTCGAAGAAGTGCCCCAGCCGCCGGTACGTGAGCCGGCCACCTGCCGTCATCCGCCGTTCGGTCTGCTCGAACTGGTCCCCGTTGTCCGGGTCGTCCAGAAAGTACGTGAAATTCGAGAAGAGCTTGAGGCTGTTGCGGAAGAGGAATCCCGTGGCGCGAATCGACGAGGCGCCTCTCGTGCGCTGAACCTCGGCCGCAAGACTCTGGCGGTTCGTCCGGCCGCCGTCAGTAGAATCGATGAACCCGAAACGGGACGTCAGCCCGCTCGCAATCGAGCGCGACGCCACCTGGTCGGTGGAGTCCCAGTCTGCCCAGTACCCCATGCCGGTCAGGACGAATCCGTTGCGATTGTCGCCGCGGCTGAAGCGCAGCACGCCGTTGACCTTGCTGTACCCATCGGGTCGGACCCACGGTCCGTCGTTCTGGTTCAGCTCGATGGCGCCGAGCAGACGGCCGTCGCCCACGCGCGGCGATGCAGCACCGAACACCCTGCCCCATCCGTGGCTGCCATAGCTCACCCGAATCAACGGCTCGTCAAGGTAACTGACGTAGTTGATATTGGCGGTGCCGGCCGCCGAGAAATCCCCTTCTTCGGCGTAGTACGGCCCTTTCTTGAACTGCACGCCGCTGACGAGCTCCGGGATCAGGAACCCGAGGTCGGCGTAGCCATGCGCGTGGGCGCCGGTCGGCATGTTGACCGGCACGCCCGCGACCGAGGTCGAGAAGTCGGTGCCGTGATCGAGATTGAACCCGCGCAGATAGTACTGGTTGGCCTTTCCCTCGCCGCTGTGCTGGCTGACAATCATGCCGGGCACCGTCTCGAGCACCTCGCCGGCGCGCATGACGGGTCGTTTCTCCAGTTGCGTGGCCGTGATGGCTCCCTGGCTGGCAGCCGAGGCGATGCCGACGAGGTTTTCGGCCCGGTTCTCGACCTCGGCAATGCTGCGGAACGTCCGCGTGCCGGTGACGATGACGTCGGCGCTCAACGAAAGCGCCATCACAACGTCGACGGCGGCCGGGCGTCCCTGTGCGACGGTGACGGTGCGCCTCACGACTCCGAAGTTGAGGAGTCGAAAGGTCAGCTCGGCGGTCCCTGCCGGCACCGTTGTGAAGCTGTAGGCACCGGCCGAGTCGGTCACGGTCGTCTGCTCGGTGAATCCCGCCACGAGATCGATCGTGATGCCCGGAAGCACCGCGCCGGTCTGATCGAAGGCCCTGCCGCTGACGCTGCCTGTCTGCTGGCCCTCGGTCGGCGAGGCAGAGGACAGAAACGCGATCAATCCGAGCATTGAGATCTTGAGCGTGCGTTCCGAACGCGACATGATGAAGACGTCAGTCTAAGTGACGACACGAACCTCCGAGGTGCGGCATGTTGACGCATGGCTGACGGCCGTGCAGTGGGCTACGTGTGCGGCGGCGTGGGTCGTGCTCGCCGCGGTGTGGCTGCTGCCGCATCTCGACTTACCGTTACGTGCGGTCGGACCCTTCGGATTGGCTGCGGCGATTTGTCGCACCCTGGTCGCCGCCACGAGCCATGTCGCCGGCGGCGCCCCTCGCTCGATGCGTGGTACCTCCCTCGCCGCGGACGCGCTGCTCCTGACGGGCCTGCTGGATATCACCGGCGGCCCCTTCAACCCGTTCATCGTCATGTACGCCGTCTACATCTGGCTGGGCGTGGCGACAACCTCGATGCGATGGACCGCGGCCGTCACCGCGGCTTCAGCCGCAGGGTTCGGATGGCTCGTCGTCGATCATCTGCAGGCCGGCGGACTCGAGCACCACCGTCTCAATGACTTTCCGACCCACCTGTTCACGATGTGGTACACCGGCGCGGCTGTCGCCGAACTGGTTGCGCACTACGTGACGCGCGCGCGGGCGACGCTCGCCCAGCGTCAGCAGCTGCTGGAGGAGGCCCGGGACCGCGCGGCTCGCAGCGAGCGGCTGGCGTCGCTGACGACGCTGGCCGCCGGCGCGGCGCACGAGCTCTCGACGCCCCTCGGCACGATTGCGGTAGCCGCGCGCGAGCTCGAGCGGAGTGCCTCGCGCCTCGCCGAGTCCGGCCCCATGCTCGCTGCCATCAAGGACGATGCCCGCCTGATTCGAACCGAGGTGGATCGGTGCCACGTGATTCTCGATGGGATGAGCGGGCGCGCGGGCGACGGACTACCCGGCGGCGATCGAGGTCTCGCCCCACAGGAAATCGCCGCGCTGGCGCGCGGTCGTCTGGCCGACGGGCAGCAGCGACGACTTCGCGTGGAGATTGCTCCCGACACGGCCGCGCCACGAGCGGATGGCGCCGAGGTGGTACAGGCGCTCTCCTCGCTCCTCAAGAACGCGTTCGATGCCGGCGGACCTGACGATGACGTCCTGCTGCGTCTGGCTCCCCATGGGCGCATGCTCCGGATCGAGGTGCATGATCGCGGAGACGGAATG
>CAZCEL010000432.1:0-4428 GCA_964497175.1 uncultured Bifidobacteriaceae bacterium | reverse complement strand
CTTTCCGTACGACGTGCACACGCGCATCTCCGAGATCGTCGGCCTCTTCGGCCAGTTCTGCGCGCGTGCCCGCGCCGTCCGCCGGCTGGGCTCGGCCGCCATCGACCTGTGCTACGTGGCGGCGGGGCGCATGGACGGCTTCTGGGAGCGAGACCTCAATCCGTGGGACATTGCCGGCGGCGCGCTGCTCGTCGCCGAGGCCGGCGGACGGGTGACGACCATGGATGGCGAGGCATTCAGCTCGCGTCGGCGGCAGGTCCTGGCCAGCAACGGCCGGATTCACGAGCAGATGCTCACGGTCATACGCGGGTTGGCGGGAGCACCGGGCCCGAAGAGCGTCGACGACTGAGCTGAACCGTTCGACCGGCTACGGCACCCACGGCACCCGGCGGGCCGGGGTCGACCCCAGGAAAGGACGGCCTGCCATCAGAGAGAGACAGTTCGCCAGGTTCCCCCGCGTTTTGCGCCCGATTTCTCCCGCGCCCGTGGCACTGCTCCTGCTGTTGCCTGCCGCAGAGGCGCCGGCGAGCAGTCCCGCGCCCGTTGTTGCGAGGAGCGCCATGCGAGCTTTCACTTTCGCCGCTGTCTTGACCGCGTGCTTGTCCCTGGCAGCCCCGGCCGCCCACGCACAGCAATCGCTCAGTCTGTCGATCGGCGGCTTCGTGCCGCGCGGCGAAGACACGCGTGGGCGCGACAACGGACGCCGCAGCGACGACGTGCTGGTCAACAATCTGGATTTTCTCGCGTTCGACATCAAGGACTTCAACGGTTTCACGGCACAGGCCGAGTACCTGGTCGGCCTCGGGGATTGGCTGGACGCGGGCGTCGGCGTCGGCGTGTACCGCAAGACCGTTCCCACCGTCTACGCAGATCTCGTGAACAGCACCGGCGACGAGATCGAGCAGAACCTCAGGCTGCGCATCGTTCCGTTCACTGCCACCGTGCGGTTCCTGCCCGTCGGCCGCGGCAACGGCATCGAGCCCTACATAGGGGCCGGTGTTGCGTTCCTCAACTGGCGCTACAGCGAGACGGGCAGTTTCGTCGACTTCACGGACTTCTCGATCTTCCGTGACGCGTTTACGGGCCACGGAACGGCGGCAGGCCCCGTCATCCTTGGTGGCCTTCGATTCGGCCCAGGGACCTGGGCTCTCGGCGGCGAAATACGCTACCAGAAGGCGGAGGGCGAGCTTCCCCTCGACCAGGGATTTTCCGGCGATCGGATCGATCTCGGTGGCTTCTCGTACCTCGCGAATGTCACGATCCGTTTCTGATCATTGGCACACGACGATACAGGGTGACACCCCCTCCGTCGCACACGCGGGAGAATCCCCGGAGAAACGCCGGGTCGACGCGTGAACGGCGGGCGAGCATGTCGCCGCCCTCCGCGTGCTCATCGATGAGAACCCACCCGACATAGGGTCGTGCGCCGTCGAGCGCGTTGAGCCAGATATCGCCGTTGCCTTCGTGCAGAAAGTCTCGAAGTGCGAACCCCGCCTGCCCGAGCTCCTGCAGATAGTGTCCGAGTGAGCCCATGCTGACCATGATGGTCTCGCCCGCGTAGTGCGAGCGCAGGCACTCCGTCACGCTGCGGCGCATGGCGGCATTCGGCCGGTCCCACTGCGCCTCCACGACCATGGGCGCGGCCGAGCTGAGCGGGCGAAGCTCCAGCAGAAGCACCACCGCGAGACCGGTCACACGCAGACCTCGCCAGCGGGCGAAGAGGCCGGCCGCCACGCCAGCGCCGACCGCTTCGGCTGCCATCAGCGGCACCACATATCGGATGCGGTACGGGTGCCCCTCGACGAAGGCGGCCAAGGGCACCGCCGCCGCTGCCGTTAACGACAGTGGCACGAGCCACCCGGCGAGCCTCGCTCGCCAGACGCCGAAGACCAGGAGCATGACCAGCCCTGCTGCCCCCACGGCGACCAGCAGCGGACCCGATAGCTCGAGAAGTCCCCAGCCAATCTGTGACAGCGCAAGGTAGGGTCGCCCATAGGCCACGTTCTCCGGCACAAAGAATCCACCGGACACAAACCACTCGCCCACGACAACGCGGCTGAAGCCGAGAAACGCCAGGACCGCCGCGGCCGGGTAACGCGCGATGCGTAGCGTGCGAGCGGCCGCATCGCGCCCCGGGTGCCCGCCGCGCCACCAGCCGTAGCACGCGGCGCCAAGCGCGGCGGCCGTCACTGGCCATGCCTCGTATCGAGTGAGGCACGCGAGCAGAAAGAACCAGCCTGTCAGTCGATCCTGCGATCGAGCCTGTAACGCGGCTGCGCCCGCCTGGCCGGGATCGACATTCCCCATTACTGGTGGTGACGTCACGCCGTCCAACAGCAGGGCAATGCCCGAGGTGGTCAGCCCGACGAGCAGGACCTCGGTCATGGGCGTCCCCTGGAGGTACAGGACGTTTGGATTGAGGGCGAACACGGCCGCGCCAGCCAGAGCGGCCACACCCGATCCGGTGATCGTGAACACGATCCTGGCAATGGCGGAGGCGCCGAGCGCGAACGCAGCGACGGACCAGGCAACAGCCGATGCACCGGACCGGTAGAGCCCGTCCAGTTGCACCAGACCCACATTGATCAGGTGGGGAAGCGGGAGCCACACGGCGCCGACCTGCTGCCATCCCGGTGTCAGGCTGTCGACGATCCGGCGAGCGACCACGAGATGACCGCGCGCGTCGTAGTGGCTGAGCGTCAGGCCGCGCCGGTGATAGTAGACGGCCACCAACGCTCCGCCGAGTGCCGCCAGCGCAGCGACCGCCACCATGAGCGTGCGCCGCCTCGACGCTATAATCACGTGCCTATTCTATGGGCAGGTTTGTCGCGGGGATTCAGTCCGTGGCGCTCTCACTCGGCGCGCCGGGACTGTTCCTGATCGCCTTTCTCGATTCGTCCTTCCTCTCGCTGCCCGAGATCAACGATCTGCTGCTCGTGTGGATGGTGTCCCGGCACGAATCGAGAATGCTGCTGTACGCCGCGAGCTCGACGCTCGGCTCCATCAGCGGCTGTCTCGTGCTCTACTACATCGGCCGCAAGGGCGATCAGTTCGTCGTGCGGCGCTTCAGCCCGCATCGGGTCCAGCGCGCCCTGGCCCAGTTCCAGCGCTACGGCGTGCTGGCCGTCCTGATTCCCTCCCTGTTGCCGCCGCCGGCGCCGTTCAAGATCTTCGTGCTGCTCTCGGGGGTGGCCGGCATCAGGCCGTCGAGATTCGTCCTGGCGATCGCCGTCGGCCGCGGTGCACGCTACTTCATCGAGGGCCTGCTGGCGGTCTGGTACGGCGACCAGGCCATCGAGTTCATTCGCGCCAACGCACGAATTGTCACCCTGGTGATCGTCGCTCTGCTCGCGGCCGGCCTGGCGGCCTATCTGGCGTGGAAACGGGCCCGTCGCCTGGATCCCCGATTAAAATAGGACCGGCCAGCCATGAGCACGTCCACCGTCGAGCTGAGCGTTGTCATCCCCATTTGGAACGAGGCGCCGGCAATCGAAGAGCTGTACCGGGAGCTCACCGCGGTGCTGTCGGCGCAGTGGGGACACTTGTACGAGATCGTTGCGGTGGACGATGGCAGCACGGACGACAGCTTTGCGGTTCTCGCGAGGCTGCAGGCGCTGGACCCGCAGCTGCGGGTGATCCGCCTCAGGCGCAACTTCGGACAGACGGCCGCGTTCTCGGCCGGATTCGCGCACGCACGAGGGCGACTGATCGTCACCTCGGACGGGGACCTGCAGAACGATCCGCACGACATTCCCGCGATGGTAACCACCCTCGAGCAGGGGAGCTACGACATCGTGTGTGGCTGGCGCAAGAACCGCAAGGACGCGTTTCTGTCCCGGCTCATGCCGTCGATGGTGGCGAACCGACTCATCTCGTGGGCCACCGGTGTGCGGCTCCACGACAGCGGCTGCTCCCTGAAGGTGTTTCGCGCGGACGTCGTCAAGCCGCTGAAACTGTACGGCGAGATGCACCGCTTCATCCCGGCGATTGCGAGCGACCAGGGCGTGGCCATTGCGGAGGTCGCGGTCAACCACCGGCCGCGCAAGCACGGAGCTTCCAAGTACGGCATTTCGAGGACCGTCCGCGTCGTGCTCGACCTGCTGACGGTCAAGTTTCTTCTGAGCTACTCGACCCGCCCCGTACAGATTTTCGGCCTGATGGGCTTCGCCATGGTCCTGCCGGGCGCGATCATCACCGCCTATCTCGGGTTCTTGAAGTTCATTGTCGGCGCGTCGATTGGAAATCGGCCGCTGCTTACGTTCGGCTTCCTGCTGGTGTCCACCGGTGTCCAGCTCATCACGCTCGGGCTGCTCGCGGAAATGCAGGCCCGGACCTACCACGAGTCACAGGACAAGCCGACGTATGTGATTCGGGAGATCCGCGAGAGCGCAGAGCCGGCTGCGACGCTCGTCGAGACCGCCGCGCCCG
>CAZCEL010000431.1:0-4448 GCA_964497175.1 uncultured Bifidobacteriaceae bacterium | reverse complement strand
CGGGACTGGGGGTCGCCCGGTGCGCGGCATCGGCCTCGGGATCACTCTCGACACCGGCTGCGTGGGCAGAGGCGGCGACGGCGTGGTCGGTCGCTGTTCCTCGATGCGCAGTCGAATCGTCGGCGGAACGACACGCCCGGGCGCAGCGGGCCTCTGGCTGGCCGGCTCTGGTGCAGGTGGCGGGGGCGCTGCCGACTCGATCGGAGGCGGCGGCTCCACAACGGGCAGATCCGCCGGAGCCTGCGCAACGGTTGTCGCGGGTTGCACCTCAAGCTCGGCCACAGGCTCGGGCGACAGGGCCGTCAGCGGAGCCGGCGGTACCGCGATCTCAACATGCGCGGCTGGTTCCAGCTCGATCACGGGTGCCGGGACAGCGACGACCGGTGGCTTGACGGTCTTGACCAGCCGTGGCGGCGGCAGCGCCGGAGCCGCCGGCTTGGGAGGTTCCGGCGCCTTCTTGGCGGCGGCCGGCTTTCGACCTTTGGTGGCCGGCATGTCGGCGAAGATGTCGCCGCTCGGCAACGCGATGTTGCGCTGGCGTGCCAGACGCTCCACGAACTGCCGCCCGACGACCTCCTCGATCGTGCTCGACGCGCTCTTCACCTCGATGCCGTGATCGCGTTTGAGCAGTGCTGTGACTTCCTGGCTCGTCGTGCCGAGAAGTTCCGCCACCTTGTATATCCGGACTGTTGCCAACGGCCTACCTCGCTACGTGCTGGGCGACCCGCGATTGGGTCGCGTCGAACACCGGTGTCGAATTGCCTACGCCGTGCTGTCCTGGGCGTGAGGCTCGGGCTCTTCGGCGGAGCGATCTGTCTCGCCACGAGCCGCCGCCAGGATCTTCTCGGCGGTCTTCTCACCGATGCCGGGAATCTCCGACAGTTGGGACGGGGAAGCCGCAGCCAGCCCCTCGAGGGTGGCGTAGCCCGCGTCCACGAGCTTCCTGAGCGTCTTGTCGCCGATCCCCGTGAGCGTGTACGGCAACGCCGCCGCCTCCGCGGCGTCAGCTGCCGAGGGTTCCTCGCCGCTGGCTTCCGCCGCCGCCTCGAGCCCCTCGAACTGCGCCTCGACCTCGCGACGCTTTTCCTCCTCGCTCTTGATATCGATTCGCCAGCCGGCAAGCTTGGCCGCGAGGCGAACGTTCTGCCCCTTCTTGCCAATCGCCAGCGACAACTGCCTGTCCTCGACGATGACTTCCATGACCCGCTCGCGGTCGTCGACGATGGACACGCGCTGCACCTTCGCGGGGCTGAGGGCGCTGGTGACGAATGTGATCGGATCCTCCGACCACTCGACGATATCAATCTTCTCGCCGCGCAGCTCCCGGATGATCGACTGCACGCGCGTGCCCTTCATGCCCACGCAGGCCCCGACGGGGTCGACATCGCGCTCACGCGAGTAGACGGCGACCTTTGCTCGGTCGCCCGCCTCGCGGACCGCGCCGCGAATCATCACCGTGCCGTCGTAGATTTCAGGTACCTCTTGCTCGAACAGCTTGATGAGCAGCGCCGCGTCGGTCCGCGAGACCACGATCTGCGGGCCTTTGGCGCTCCTGTTCACGCCCTTGATCACGACACGGACCCGGTCCTGCGGCGCATAGCTCTCGGCGCGCGACTGTTCCTTGCGCGGCAGCACGGCCTCGATCCGTCCGATCTCGATGATGATGTCGCCGTTCTCGAACCGCTTCACCGTGCCGTTCTTCACCTCGCCGATCTGCTGGTTGTACTCGGCGAAGATGTTCTCGCGTTCCGCCTCGCGCACTTTCTGGAAGATCACCTGTTTGGCGGTCTGGGCCGCGATCCGGCCGAGCACGTCGGTCGGCTTGGGGAATTCCATCTCGTCGCCGAGCTCGATGCTGTTGGCGACATCATCGCCGTACAGCGGCCGGTACATCTCGCGCGCCTCGTCGAGCGAGATCTCGGTCGCCGGCGTGGTCACGTCCTGGACGACCGTCTTCAAGGCAAACAGGTCCACCTGGCCGGTCTCGGTGTTGAAGCGGGTCTTCAGGTTCTCGCCGGTCTTGTAGTACTTCCGTGACGCGGTCGCCACGGCTTCCTCGATTGCCGAGATGACCACGTCGGGCTCGATCCCCTTCTCCTTGGCCAGCGCCTCGATGGTTTGCTGCAGTGGATTGCTCATGGTTCATCCATCGCTCGTGTCAGAACTCGACCTCCAGGTTGGCGCGCCTGATGACGCCGATCGGCACGCGATGCCGCCGGCCATCCTCGCCATCGATCAGCACCGCATCGCCCTCGACGCCCCGGAGCCGCCCCTTGAAGTACCGCTGCCCGTCGACCGCGTCGCGCATCACCAGCTTCGCGCGCCGACCCTCGAACCGCCGGTAGTCGTCGGTCCGTCGCAAGGGCCGATCGAGCCCGGGGGAGGACACCTCGAGCGTGTACGCGGTCGGCACCACATCCTCGACGTCGAGGACCGCGCTGAGATCGCGGCTCACCTGCGCACAGTCCTCCACGCTGACGCTCTCCTCAGGCGTCGCGGCCGGCCCCGGCCGGTCGATCTGCACCCGCAGCACCATGCCCGCCGCTTCGCGTCTGAACTGCACGTCGAACACGTCGAGTCCGTACGTACCCGCGACCCGTTCGGCTGCGGCGCGTGCCCGATCCACAACGCTGCCTTCGCCGTGCACCCGTCCCCTAAACGAAAAAAGTGGGCACACGCCCACTTCGGTCCTGCACCTGGGATCGAACACTAGAGTATAGCACAGGGACGGTTACGTCGCCTCAGCGACCCTCTGGTCGTGCAATGAAGTCGTGCCCGCGTGCGCCGACGATCGTGGCGTGCACCAGGTCCCCGGGGGCGAGGCGAGCGGGATCGCACTCGGTCAGATACACGACGCCGTCGATCTCGGGCGCCTGTGTGGACAGTCGCCCCTGCAGGACCAGGTCGTGATCGAGCGAGGGGCCGTCGATCAGGACCCGCGCGTGCTCGCCAATGCGCGCCCGGTTCTTGCGCCCGACAAGCGTCTCCTGCACCCGCATCAGTCGCGTCCGTCGCGCCGCCTTGACCCCTGCGGGCACGTCGTCTTTGAAGCGGTAAGCAGCCGTGCCGTCCTCATGCGAGTAGGTGAACACGCCAACATGGTCGAACTCGTGGCTGGTCACGAAGGCGCAGAGTTCGTCGATATCGGCACC
Organism: uncultured Bifidobacteriaceae bacterium; assembly: GCA_964497175.1. GTDB lineage: Bacteria > Acidobacteriota > Vicinamibacteria > Vicinamibacterales > CAVVIG01 > CAZCEL01. Next base: position 1,296 of record CAZCEL010000431.1, on the reverse strand, counting down.
GGCCTCCCCGGGGAAGCCGACGATGAACGTCGTACGGAGGGCTACGCCCGGCACGCGGCGGCGGATTCTCGCGATGAGGCGCTCATGATGGTGCCTGTTGCCGGGCCGGTTCATCCGTCTGAGCATCCTCGTCGACGCGTGCTGAAGCGGCAGATCGACGTACTTGCACACCTTCTCCAGATCCGCCATCGCTCCCAGCGTGCGATCGTCGATCGTCGTCGGGTACAGATACAGGAGCCGGATCCACTCGAGGCCGCTGACCCCGTTCAGTTCGGCCAGCAGCCGCGCGAGCGCGCCTCGCTCGCGCCGGTCGACGCCGTAGAAGGTCGTGTCCTGTGACACGAGGAGCACTTCCTTCACGCCCCGGTCGGCGAGGGTTCGGGCCTCTTCGACAACCGATGCCATGGTCCGGCTGCGGTACGCACCCCGAAGCGTAGGGATGATGCAGAACGCGCACTTGTAGTCGCATCCCTCGGCGATCTTGATATACGCAACGTGGCGGGGCGTCGCAAGCAGGCGAGGCGTCGAGGCGTCGTACAGGTAGGTCGGGCGCGCGGCCGGGGCCCTGGGGATTGCTGCCTGCATCGATCGATAGAACGTCACGTGGGCGGAATCGGCCGAGACGTCCGGGCCGCCGACCGCCGACAGGATGCGCGGCACCTCGTCGGTACCGAGGACGGCATCGATCTCGGGAATCTCGTGCCGCAGCTCGTCACGATACCGCTCGGCGAGACAGCCGGCCACGATCAGGCGGCGGCACGTGCCGTCGTGCTTATGCTGAGCCATCTCGAGGATGGCGTCGACCGACTCGCGCCTGGCCGACTCGATGAACGCACAGGTGTTGACGACGAGCACCTCGGCAGCCGACGGATCGGTCGTGACCTCGTGCCCGGCGGATCGGGCGAGACCGAGCATGACCTCGGAGTCGACGAGGTTCTTGGGGCAGCCGAGCGAGACGAGGCCGATCTTCATCGGTCAGGGATACAGGCGATGGAGCATCCGCGGATACGGAATCGTCTCGCGCACGTGCTCGATGCGGCAGATCCAGGCGACGACCCGCTCGACGCCCATCCCGAAGCCCCCGTGCGGCACCGTGCCGTAGCGCCGCAGGTCGAGGTACCATTCGAAAGCCTCGCGCGGCAGGTTGTGGGCGGTGATCCGCTGCAGCAGCAGGTCGAGGTCGGCCAGGCGCTCGCCGCCGCCGATGATCTCGCCGTAGCCCTCGGGCGCCAGCACGTCGACGCCGAGCGCCAGGTCTTCGCGCTCGGGGTCGGGCTTCATGTAGAAGGGCTTCAC
>CAZCEL010000430.1:0-4451 GCA_964497175.1 uncultured Bifidobacteriaceae bacterium | reverse complement strand
GAGCTGATCAAGCGCGGCGAGTCGAAGACCCTGGAGTTCAAGTCCACGCTCCGCTGGAACCTGAAGGAGGACCGGCAGGACGACAAAGGCGTCACCCACGGCGTGCTCAAGACCATCGCCGCGTTCCTGAACACCGAGGGTGGCGACCTCCTCGTCGGCGTCGCCGACGACGGATCCATCGTCGGGATCGAGCGCGACCGGCTCGAGAGCGACGACAAGTTCATGCGCCACCTGGCCCAGGCCGTGCGCAACGCGCTCGGTGATCGCGCTGGAACCTGCATCGATCCCAGGGCGCAGGTCGTGGAGGGCAAGACCGTCTGCGTCGCGAGCTGTCAGCGCAGCCCGGAGCCTGTGTTCCTGAAGTGGAAGGGGATGGAGGCAACCTCCGATGGCGACCTCTTCGTGAGGAGCGGGCCCGGCACGGTCAAGCTGCCTCCCGAGAGCGCGCGGGACTACATCCGGACTCGTTTCGGGGCCCGCGTGCCAGAGAGAGGATCCGCCGCACCACCGGAGGGCGCGGTCTGAAGAGACGAGTAATCCCTCACCGCCCGGCGTCCAGATCGTTCCAGTTCATCATCGCGTTGAAGCCGAGCCCGTACGTGCCGTGCGTCTGCCAGCGCCAGAAGGGCCGGATTGCAAACATCACCACGTGCCCGTCTCCCATCTTCGCGTCGACGATGGCCGCTCGGTTCGCCAGGGCCTGGCCGTTGGCGAGCGTGCCGGACAGGAGCATGTCGGCGGCCTCCGCGGGGAACCGCATGACGACACGCGGGCGCATCGTCTCGGCGGCCCCGGACTGGTCGCGGAGCTGCGCGATGTCTTCCGTCCGCGGACGCTCCGCGGCAGCAGGCGCGCCCTCAGGCGACGACTGACCGGGATGCGCACCCGGCGCGGTGTCGTAGGTCGACAACCGCAGCGGCGCGGCGTTCGGCGTGATGTTCTGTCCGACGCCGGCGATCGGCGACGGCCGCAGGGCCTCGGCGGGACCGCCGCCCGGCCCTCCAGCGTTCAGCACGGGCGCCTGATTGAAGTACACCGGGAGATCGGTGCCGGCGTACCCGTACACGATCGGGCTGCTGGCGTCGGCGATCTTGCCGCGCAGGATCGAACCGCGAACGAACAACTGCGACGGCTCTTCCACCGAGACGCCGCTGGTGATGCCGTAGTCGGGAAGAATCCTGGCCGTTGACCCTTCCGTGATGAGCGTGCCCCCCTGCTGGACGAACTTCACCAGCTCGGCGAGCCCTTCGAGTCCCATGCCGCCGCGGATGTCATCGCTCGAGTCGAGGAACCCGAGACTGGGGGTCGCGTCGGTCTTCCTGTACGGCAGGGGCTGGGTGCCCGTGCGGGCGATCCCGTTGACCAGCGACACCGCCGAGCCGCCCACGTGGGGAAACAGGAGGACGTCGAAGCGCGACCGTAGATTGCCTTCGCGAAGCTTCTGATCGGCGAGGTAGGTGTACGGGATCCCATAGGTGTCCAGCGCCGCGCGCCACCACCCCTCGTCCTGCGTACGAGTCCATGTGTGGACGTATCCGATTCGGGGCACGTCGAGCTCGTGGCTCTTCACGTCAGGAAGCGCCGGGAGCAGCCATCCCGACAATCCAAGCGCCTCGAGTTGTGGCACCAGCGTTCGCCGATCGGCGTCTGGGATGAGAATCGACCCGGCGCGAAGCAACCGCGGCGCGCCCCTGTGGGTAATTTCGAAATCACTCTCGGCGGCCAGCATTTTCACGCCGGGATTGCTGAAGCGAAAGCTCGCCAGAGCGTTGTCCGCCGTGTGCTCAACCACGAGGAGGCTGCCGGCGGCGGCGCCCTCGATGCCTCCTCTGGCACCGACGTCGGCCGTCACGAGCGTCATCGGCTGGTCGAGCAGCCCCTTGTCGGTCACCGGAACGACCCGCACATCCCGCATGAGCGGCAACGTCCATCCGGTGTCGTCGTACGGCGTCGGGTTCTGCGGCGGGTAGTTCTGGACGGCGAAATACATGTCGGCGATCGTCCGGAAGGGCTGGTCCCCGCGGACGACGTAGTCACCCGCGTCGACGTGAACCGCACCTGCGCTGAAGGACCCGGTCGCGCGCGCGATTTCGAGCCCTTGACGGCGCAGGTCGTTGACCAATGCGGCGGTGTCGGCTTTGCGGCGCTGAGCCGCAGGAATCACCCATCCGTGCAGTGGGCCATCCTTGCCTTTTGCAACTGCACGCTTGTTCTTCAGCCAGTAGTTCTCGAGGTACAAGCGGCGGTTCTTCGCCACATGGCTGAGCGACAGGAGGACGGCCGACTGCTGAATGTTCGTGTTGTTGCGAGGGCCCCACTTGATGTGCGGCAGCGGCGGATTGGTCCGGAACCACTCGCGGCTCAGCACCGAGGCTGGCGGCCGAACGTCGATCGGATCCGGCCCATAGCCCTGGACCTCGTAGAATCGGCCCACGGCGTTGTGGCTGTGGGCGATGAAGATCATGTAGTTGGGCACCCACCCGTCGTAGAACCCGTACGTCCAGACACCAGGCACGCCGCGCTTGGCCATCTCCATCACGTCGTTCTGGGCGAGCATCCACCACTCGCTGACCGTGATCGGATCGAGCGCCTCGTTGTAGGGTCCCGTTCCGGTCGAGGTGTACAGGTAGGTCTGCGCCTCGTGCAGATCGTGCGTGATGGTGGGGTGCCACTCGAGCGTCAGGCGCGTCACGGCGCGCGTCAGCTCGAGAAACTGTCCGATGCCGTCGCGATTGTTGTCGTGCTGGACGTACTTGCCCCAGTACATCAGCGGCAGTCGAGGCTCACCCGGCGCGCGCGTCTTGTTGAAGTAGTAGGTGTCGACCTGCTTCTCCCGGCCGTCGACTTCGAGTACTGGCGTAATCAGCGTGATGACGTTGTTTCGAATCGCCTGGATGAACGGCGTCTCCTCGACGATCAGGCGGTACGCCAGCTCGATGAGCATCTCGGGGCCGCCCGTCTCGGGCGAGTGCATCCCCGACACGAGGTAGTAGATGGGCTTGGCATCCGCGATGAACCCTTCGGCTTCGATGTCCGTGGTCCGCCGCGGATCGGTCAGGCGATCGAGCGCGCTCTTGTAGCGCTCGATGGACTGCATCGTGGCCTCATCGGCGATGGCCAGCGCAACGATGTCGCGGCCCTCCTCGGTGGTGCCGAGCTTCCAGAACTTCGCGCGCGGCGAGGAGGCGGCCAGCGTTTCGTAGTAGCGGTGAATGTCTTTCGCGTAGGTGAGCTCGCCTGGCGTGCCGACGGCGCGGCCGAGAAACTTGAGCGGTGACGGCACGGTGTCGGATGAGGGGAGATGATCGACCAGGTCGGTCGAAATCCTGGGATCCTGCAGATGCTTGGCAATGAGCGCCGTGTACGCCTCGTCTACAGAGTGTGCAGCCGGGTTGCCGGCCTGCGCCGCGGGGGCCCCGCCGGGGTCGAAGGCCGCGCCGGTTTCGCCACCCGAGGCGAGGGCAAGAACGAGAGAAACGGCCAGTGCCGCTGAACGGAACCTCATAGGGCGGATTGTAACCGCGGGCTGCTCTCCCCCCAGGACACATTCCCTTGAAAGGGACAAACCTGAGCCGCCCAAGGCACGGGCTGCTAAGCTCTTGGCTTCGGCATGCGCCTTGCGAGACTAGTGGCTGGCGTAAGGAGAAGATCCCCATGATGTCGAATCGACTCGCCCTGGCAGCACTCGCCACCGCCTGCGTCGCGGCGGCCGGTGTGGGTGGATACATGGCTTCCCGGCAGAACTCGGCGCCCGTGGCGGCGTCCACGGCGACCTTGCCGCAGGAGCAGGCCAAGGCCCCGACCCCGGCTTCAGCTGCCGCGATCCCGGTTCAGGAGACCGAGGCTGTGATCGGCCGGACGGCCAGGTCAACGGTGCAGGAGCCGCAGGCCAGAGCCAGCGCTCCCGCAGCGCCCTCGCCAGCACGGCCGATCGCGCCCCGGACGCCGGGCGCCAGCCGTCGCGCCCCTGCAGTAGCGGAGGCGGCGGTAGAACAGGTCCGGACGCAGTCCACGCAGGTCGTGCCCACCGATCCGCCGCCGTCGGCGGCCGCGCAGCCGGCTGCGGCTCCGCCGCTCGAGGTTCAGCCGGCGCCATCACGCGTCGAGGACCGCCCGTCGGTCGAGCCCACGCGGGCACCAGAGCCTCCCTTGCCAACTTTCGAAGAACTCGTCGTGTCTGCGGACTCGGTCATCGGACTGCAGACCGAGCACCTCGTGAGCAGCGATCGTGCGCGCGTCGAGGATCGGGTGGATGCGCGCGTCGTGAGGGACGTCCGCGTCGGCGGCGCGGTGGCGATTCCAGCCGGCACGCGCGCGGAAGGGTCGGTCGTCGTGGTCGAACGCGGCGGGAGGTTCAAGGAGCGCGCACGTCTCGGCATCCGGTTCCACGCGCTGGTGTTCGCCGACCTTCTTCGCGCTGTCGTTCCCGGGCGCTTCCCCGTGGCGATAGA
>CAZCEL010000429.1:0-4455 GCA_964497175.1 uncultured Bifidobacteriaceae bacterium | reverse complement strand
AGGCCGAACGGCGTCTTTCCCTTTCCGGCCCGGATGCGAAATGCCGGCGCGAAGATCGTGTCCACGTAGGCGTCCTGCACGACGAGCGTGCCTCCCGCGAAGTCGGGCACGAAGTAGAACTCGAAGCGCCTCGAGAACCGGCCCTGGAGGTACGGGCGCAGGCGGTTGAACACGAAGGAATCGACGACCTGCTCGCTGGAATCGCCGAGCGCGAACACGCCATCCGCATGAACCAGCAGCCCGATCCGCAGAGCGAAGTCCCTGGTTTCCGACTGGATCCAGAACCCGTCCTGTCCGGCCGTCGTCGTGGCACGACGGGGGTCTTCTCTTTCCTCCTGCGCCGCCGTCCCTGCGTCGCCCCCCGGGGCCGGCTGTGCACAGGTTGGCGCCGGCGCTGCTAGAAGCAAGAGACAGAGGCCCGCGCCAAGAACTGCTCGAATCGTCATGAAATCCTGTCCTCGGAAGGTCGCGGACACCGATGAGTCAACCGGCGGGAAGCAGGGACGACTGCGGCACGCCGAGCGGGAGCGACAGCACCCAGAGCCCGAGACAGGTGTAGCCCACCATCAGCGCCAGCATCGGCAGCTGGCTGGCGAGGCCCTGCCGGCGCGTTGGAAACACGCGAAGCGCCGCCACGTGCGCCAGATACACGCCCGCGACATGACCGGCGAGCAGCACGACGACCTGCGCGTGCCAGATGAGCGCCATCGGCGGAGGAGTGGCGGCGACGAGGTTCGAGACAATCGGCAGGCGCCAGCCCCGGGCCAACGGATCGGCCAGCTGCGGCAGGAGCGCGCGGAGCTCGGTCCACATCGACGGGAAGTAGTGCGTGGCGTGATACGCGACCGCGATCGGCACGAGCGAGAACGCAAACGCATTCGAGAGCGAACGGAGGGACATTGCCGCGCGCGCCGCCCCGATGGCCAACGTCAGGACGCCGAGGTACAGCGCGAGATAGAAGGCGGGCGACAGAAGAAGCCCGAGCCACTGGTACCACCAGTAGCCGGTGGTGAGCGCAGCCTGCGCGGACACGACGTCGGTCCCCCAGAGCGGCTGCAGCAGCGGCAGCAGACGTTGCCAGTAAATGCTGATCCACAGGTAAGTCCCGTGGATCGTGTCGTACGTCGTGGACGACAGCATGAAGAGGATGAACACGACGAGGCTCCCGTGGTCCGCGCGCTCCTCGAGCGCGCCCGCGAGCGGCCATCTCACCGCGACACGCGGGTACCCGGACCACATGACGGGGACGACGGATTGGTCCGGGCATGGCGCATTGGAGTCCAACGGTATGTGTTCGATGGTGGAGGTGAGCGCCTGGCGCCCACGCGCCTGAGGTTTCCTCGCGGCGGGCTCGGCTGCTGCGCGTCGATCGTTCAGGTACTCGATCGGAGCGAGCGAGCCGACGACCCTGAAGAATACGGCGAAGAGCTCGCCGTGCCGGAGCCATGCGGCACGGCCGAAGAGGTACATGCCGCCGAGCGCGATGGCCGTGTACGCGACGAGAGCGATGGCGAGCGACGAGGGTCGCGGCAGCAGGAAGAGCTCGATCCACACGAGAGCCAGGTACAGGATCACGGCCGGCCAATATCCGGCCGCGTGCGGGTACCGAAGACGTCGGGCGTCCATGTCGAGCCCGGCCCGGTGCAGTCCCTCGGCCAGCGAGGCCCAGGGATTGATCCACTCGTAGACATTCCCCGCGAGCACGGAGAGATACACGCACGCCAGCAGGAACCAGACCCAGAAGAGCGTCATCCCGACGTTCAGCGAAGGATCGGATGGGCCCAGGACGCCCGCCGCGATCGTCATGACCAGGGCGGCCACGCTGGCGGCGCGGAGCACATCAAGAACGCGTCGCCCCAGCCAGGAGAGGGCGGCGCCGGGCGGGATCTCTCGCCGGCCGCCTTCAGCGGCGGCGAGGCCGGACGAAGCGAGGTACGCGAGCAGGGCGAACGAGAGAACGAGCGTTGCCGCGCAGCCGTAGACGTACAGCCAGAACGGGACCGGCAGCGTGTACGGCGTCAGGAAGACGTGGGCCACGATCATCGGGGATGGACCTCGATGGCCGCAACCTCCGGGTGCAACGGATCGATGCCCATCACGTGCACTGGAAATCGACCGGCACGCGCCGCCGTGAATCGGGCGGTCGCCTCAACCGCGGGTTCGAGCGGGACGACGAACTGCTGCTCGTACTCGTGCACGTGCAGCGTAGCCGCCCTGTCCGACAGGACGCGAAGGGTAATCGAGTCGCCCTCCACGCAGTCCAGCACTGCGGGCGAGGAGATGAGGCGCCCTGCGCTCAGCACGATGCGGTATGTCTTCGGCCCAGGTACAGGGCCGCCGGGGCCGCCGGCGAGAATCAGATACAGGCCGCCGAGCACCAGGCCGGTGACGATGAGCAGCACGAGCGTGCGCGCGCGCGGAACGATCATGGGAGCGCTCCGCGCGACTGTGCCGCAGCGTCCACGCGCCCGCCGGCGCACGCCATCCAGCAGGCGACCATCGTCGGTTCCACTCCTCGCACCGCTCGACGGAGTGCCGAGTCAGGAATCTCGACGCGCCCGGCACGGTGGGCGGTCGTGGGCGTGACGTGCGACACCGCGCGTCAGCGGAGGTCTCGAACCGGGTCGCGTCCCGCCATCGTCTTGCCGAGCGCGGCCAGCGCGTTCGTGAACCGGACTATCTGGAACCCGTTGTCGTGGCTCGTGAACCAGAGCTCGGTGTCGCTGCCGCGGCGGAGCCAGCGGATGTTCGATGAGGCCCAGTCGGTCGTCCGCTTCTCGGATGTCCTGCTGAAGTGGTTCGAGCCTGGAATGGGTCCCTGGACGGCGGGCGGCTTGTAGTAAGCGATCTCGCGCGGCCGGGCGGGATTCTGGATGTCGAAGACGCGGACGCCGGCCTCGAAGTAGCTGCAGGCCGCGTAGCGTGCGTCGGCCGGGTTGTCGACCGTGCAGTAGTGGCTCGAGTAGCCGAACGTGCTCGAGTACGACGTGTCGGCTGCGACGGCCGGGCAGTTGGCCGGGTCGTGGACCTCGAGCTTCAACTGGGACACGAGCGTCGGCCTGGCAGGATCGGCGATGTCGATGATCCGCGCGAAACCGAACGGTGGCAGGTCCTGCGCGCACGCCGCCTTGGCGCCCCCGACCCCGCCGGCGCCCATCTCGTCGGTGAAGAGGATGTAGGGCCGGCCGTTCGACAGGAACTGGTGCGGCGACTGGGCGATCGATCCATCCCTCCACTGGAGCGAGCCGACAATCTTCGGCTGCTGTTCGCCCCGGCGGGCCTGGAGGCCCGAGACATCGCTGACGACCAGTCCGTTCCCGCGCCCGCCGGGCGTCTGATAACCCTGCGGAGGCGCACCAAGGCCAAACGAGGGTTGCGCGCTGTAGAGCCTCGTACCGGCGTCGTTGAGGGCAACATCGTGCGCCACGCCCAGGCGCCCCTGCGCTTGGTCGCCGGACCAGATCTGCATGAGCTTCGGATCGGACGCGTCGCGGAGATCGATCGGATAGATGCTCGTGCCGATCTGGCTGCCGTAATACGTGAGGCCGTCGGGCGCGAAATTGCCGGCATGCCCTCTGACGGGCGACGGGAGCATCACCGAGGCCTTCAGCACCGGCCGCGCGCAGACCGACACGTCGTACACGGCGAAGCCGGGGTCCACGCCGTTGCCGCGGTCGGCCTGCACGGCGGCGAGCAGCTTGCGCGGGACGTTCACCTTGAGCGACTCCCACGGATCCCACATGGGCCGCGAGTCGAGGTACGTCGACGCGACGGGGTGCGCCGGGTTGGATGCGTCAATCACGACGACGCCCCTGTTTTTCTGGCCCGGGCCGTTGGCGGTGCCGTAGTACGCGCAGGTGTCGAAGGCGGCCATCTGCCACGAGGCGCCCTCGCCGCGGAACTGGCCGACCAGTTCCAGATTGCAGGTGTAGCTCTGCTCGGAGGCGCCGGTCATTCGCTCGGCCAGGCTGGTCTGTCCCTGCAGGGCAGTTTCGACGCGGTCGCGGGGGCCGCAGGTGGCCCTGGGGACCGGCCTGGTCCAGACGTCGGTGTCCGAGGGTGCGCGACCTTGTGACGCGCCACCGCGCAGCGCGAACAGGGCCACGGCCGTCGCGGCGAGCGCGAGCGCTCCCCCGCTCCTCACTATCAATCCCGTCTTCATCAGGCGGTCTCCTCGATGCGAAGCATACACCCGCGGCTGTCGGGTCGGGCGGGGTCGATGGGCTGCACTGGTGCGCGAGTGACGGACCAGCTTCCTTATCGTAATGGGCCATCGACCCGCGGCTGCTTCGCGGTTGGTAGTGGGCTAGCGCCCTGTTGCGCCCCGGTTGAGTGACTTGCTGGCGTCCGACGGGCGCGACTATAATCGGAGTTTCTCCCGCGTCGGTCGCACGTGGCATTGGGAGGTCGTCCAACGGTAGGACACGTGGCTCTGGACCACGGTATCGGGGTTCG
>CAZCEL010000428.1:1541-4489 GCA_964497175.1 uncultured Bifidobacteriaceae bacterium | reverse complement strand
AGCCAGACGATCTTTGAGCGACCACCGGATCAGCGGCTCGTCGTCGACGACGAGCACGGTCGCGGCAGGCATGCTGCCTTAGTGTATACGGGGACAGCGCCGCTGTCCGCTAATGCGCGTAGCGCGCGCCGAGAGCGGCCCCAATCAGGGTCTCGACACGATCCAGATCGAACGGCTTCTCGATGATCGTCTCGACGCCCAGGCGCCGGACCGCCTCGAAGATTTCCGGAGTCCCAAACGCGGACATGACAATCACTCGGGCGCCCGGCAAGATGCGCCGCAACGTGGCCAGCAGCGACATGTCATCGCAGTCCGGCAAGCGGAGGTCGAGCAGCACGACATCGGGCAGCAGGCTCTGGTCGACGACGGCCCGGATGGTGCCGTCGGCGTCACTTGCTTCGGTGACGTCGAAGCCGCGCCCTCGGAGCGTCTCCGCGATGGACCAGCGCACCAGGGGCTCGTCGTCCACGACAAGGACGTGGACCTGCGGGGATTTCTCCCGCGTCCGGGGATTATCCCCCGATATCTCGGGGCTATCGCCGCAAGTTGTGGGCACCGATTGAGTTAGCATAGCCACACTGCAGGACCCACATTCAAGATGCGGACCAGATGACCACGGCCCAGCCAAAAGCGCCCCTGGGGCCGCACGCTCGACTGCTCAACCAGGCCACCGTCTCGGCCGCCATCCTGGCCGCGCTGGTCTTTCTCGTCGACACGCAGAGCCCGCTTGGATACGGCCTGGGGGTGCTCTATGTCGTGCCCCTGCTCGTCGGCACACTGAGCGGGCCACCGCGATTCCAGTTCGTGGCGGCGTCTGTTGCGACGCTGCTGACAGTGGTCGGCGCCGCGTTGTCCCCAGCCAAGGCGGACATGTCGTTCCTGCTGGTCAACCGCGGGCTCGCCCTCGTCGTGATCTGGAGCACGTCGCTAGTGCTCGGGCGGTTCCGCCGGACCTGGCTGAATCTTCAGGAGAGCACCAAGGACCTCGACGACATCAAGTTCGCCCTCGATCAGGCCGCCATCGTCGCCATTACGGACACGCGCGGCATCATCCGGTACGTCAACCAGAAGTTTTGTGACATCTCCAAGTACTCCCGCCCGGAACTTCTCGGGCAGGACCATCGCATCCTGAACTCCCGCCACCACCCCAGGGAATTCATGCGCGATCTCTGGGTGACCATCGCCAACGGCCGGATCTGGCGCGGGGAAATCAGGAACCGGGCGAAAGACGGGTCAGTCTACTGGGTGGACACGACCATCGTGCCTTTCCTCGACGCGAGAGGCAAGCCGTACCAATACATGGCCATCCGTTACGAGATCACGGACCGGAAGCGCACCGAGGAACGCCTGCGCGAACAGGAAGCCCTGGCCCGGCTCGGACAGATGGCCGCGGTCGTCGCGCACGAAGTCAAGAATCCCATCGCGGGCATCCGCGGGGCGCTGCAGGTCATCGGGTCGCGCATGCCGGCAGACTCGCGGGATCGGCCCGTCATCGGCGATATCATCGCGCGCCTCGATTCACTCAACGGCATCGTGCACGACTTGCTGGTGTTCGCCAGGCCCCGTGAGCTGCGATCGGAGCCGGTCGACCTCAAGGCGCTCATCAGCGCCACCGTGGACCTGCTGCGCCGCGACCCGGCGCTGGCGGGCCTCGAGGTCGACATCTCCGGCGAGGGCGGAGTCGTACCGGCCGATGCCGAACAGCTCCAGCTGGCCTTTCAGAACGTGCTCATGAATGCCGCGCAGGCGGTGGGAGGAACGGGCCACATCCGGGTCGCGATCTCACGAGCGGACCGGACGTGGGCCGTGTCGATCTCGGATTCCGGTCCGGGCATCCCGGCCAACGTGCGGGCGCAGATCTTCGAACCGTTCTTCACCACCAAACACCGGGGCACCGGCCTGGGCCTGCCGATCGCCCGGCGCGTCGTTGAAGCTCATGGGGGCCACATAGAGATCGAGACGCCCGAAGGGGGAGGGACCGTCGTGCACATCGCCTTGCCGGTCGCCGGGATATCGCCCTCGTGAGCGCTAGAACTCACGGCGTCTGAAGATCCGGAGCTCGGCTCCGTTTTCGACCTCCTGGGCCAGGTACCCGATGTCGCCGAAGCGGGGCACTTCCTCCCACTCGTCGGCGAGCCCCATGATGGCATTGGCGGCGGCCGCCAACTGGTCATGCCTGGCGCCGGGGAACCTCCGCGACAAAATCGCCTCGATCTTCTGCCGGTCAAGCATAGGGCCCACCTCCCTCAGCGTTGATCGATGCGCGCGAACAGGCCGCCGATGAAAATGGCGACGCCGAGCAGGCCAATGACGATACCAACTGGCAGCATGATCATGGTCACTCCGAGCCCGAGGCCGACAACCATCAGCACGAAGCCGATGGCCACGGCGGCCGCGTGTTCGAAGAAGCGCCCCAGCGTTCCGAAAAACCGGCGTGGCGCGAAGGCATGTGTCATGGCTCCCTCCGTTGCCGAATCGAGACACCCCAAGTAACGCAAATACGGTGCCTGCCCAAAACGGGCCAAGTCGCTGGTTTGGAGGTTCCAGTTGCGTCCCAAGCGGTTCGCGGACGAGAATGGTCGCCGATTTTTCGTCGCCGCCTTGGCAAAGGAGAGAGAGACACATGAGACTCAGCAAGCGCTTTGTGTTGGCCGTGCTGGCGACCGGCGCGGTGTGGACGGCGGCCTGTGGTGGCTCGGAAGCCCCGCCGCCCACCGGGGAATCGACAGCGGCAAGCGCACCCGCGGGGGCTTCCGCGACCGGTCGCGTGTTCTTTGTCGAGCCGCAGGATGGCGCGATGGTGAAGAGCCCCGTCCGCCTGCGATTCGGCATCGAAAGCTTCGAGATCTCGCCGGTGCCCCAAGGCGAGGTGCAGACCGCCAGGCCGGGGATGGGACATCACCACGTTGGCGTCGATACCGAATGCCTGCCGCCGGGCTCGGTGATCC
>CAZCEL010000428.1:0-1531 GCA_964497175.1 uncultured Bifidobacteriaceae bacterium | reverse complement strand
GTGATCCCGAAGGCCGCCCCATGGGTCCACTTCGGCGATGGCAAGAACGAGATCGACATGCAGCTCCCGCCCGGCAAGCACACGCTCGTACTCCAAATCGGCGACGACAAACACACGACGCTCCCGGGGCTCTGCTCGACGATCACCGTCACGGTCAGCCAGTAGCGCGGCGCCGAGAGCTCGGCGTACGCACGCCGTCGGCTTTGCGACACGGTCGGAAGTTCGACGCCCTGGGCTTGGTCTGCGCGGAATCTGGTAGAAAACCAGCAGGTTCTGACTGGCACATCCTGTGCTGCCCGCACCTGCAGGGTCCGCCGGGCACACTGAGATCCCGTGCGGTGCGGTCCCAAGAGCGAGGTCGATCATGATCGCCCTGAAGCACATCCTCGTTGCAACCGACTTCGGCGAAGCTGCCGATGCGGCCCTGGCGTACGGCCGGGCACTGGCGCGTAATTTCGGCGCGACGCTGCACGTGCTGCATGTCGCAGACGATGTGTATCTGCGGCTCAGCGGGGATGCGGTGCTCGCGGCGCTTCCTGCAGACCTGCAGCGCGACGTCGAAGACAGCGCGCGCAAACGCCTGGACGCCCTGCTCGTGGACAATGACCCAGTACCGCTGCCGACAGTCTCTGACGTGGTCACCTCCGCCACGCCGGCGGCCGCCATCGTTCAGTACGCCAGGGACAAGGGGATCGACCTCGTCATCACGGGCACGCATGGTCGAGGGCCGGTCGCGCATCTATTCGTCGGCAGCGTCGCCGAGCGCGTGGTCAGGACTGCGCCGTGTCCTGTGCTCACGGTGCGGCATCCCGAGCACGAATTCGTGACGCCCGACACGCTGGTCGCAACCGCCAGGGCCTGACCATGCGGCCGGCGACGCCGCCCCTCCCGGCAAGCGACGAGATGGAGAGTCCCCGGCTCGTCCTGAGGGACGGCACGGTGGCGTCTGTTCGGGCGGCCGAGCCGGGGGACCGGGATGCTCTTCAGCGGTTCTTCCACGATCTGTCTCCCGAGTCACGCCGCCTCCGGTTTTTCACGCCAGGGGAACCGCCCGACACCATCATCGACCGACTGGCCGATGCCAGCGACCCGTCGCGCTCGCTGACGCTCATCGTGCATCGACTGCTCTCGAGCGACCTGCGGCCGATTGCCGTAGCCTCCTACAGCGCGGTCACCGACAAAATCGCGGAGGTCGCGTTCGCGGTGGACGAGGGCTTCAGGGGCAAAGGCCTGGCAACGGCGCTGCTCGAACGGCTGGCCGTGCTGGCCGCCGCGCGCGGGTTCGAACGTTTTCAGGCCTCGACGCTGACCGACAACATACCGATGCTCGAGGTCTTCCGCGATTCCGGGTTCGAGATCCGGTCCAAGACGGCGGCGGGCGTCGTGGAGCTCAACCTGTCGCTGACGCCCACCGCTGAGGGTGTGCGGGCCGCTGAAGCGCGGGAGCGGGCGGCGACCGCCGCCTCGCTCCGGCCGCTGCTGGCACCCAAATCGGTGGCCGTCGTCGGCGTCTCGCGCGAACAGTCGGCGC
>CAZCEL010000427.1:0-4523 GCA_964497175.1 uncultured Bifidobacteriaceae bacterium | reverse complement strand
CGCCGTCGTACATCTCGTCGACCCGGAGGATCTGCGCCTCCCGGCTGTAGGTCCCCAGCTCGTAGTCCTCGCTCATGATGAGCGCCTTGATGGGCTTGGTCGGGCACACCTCCGAGCAGAGACCGCAAAAGCTGCACCGCGACAGGTTGAAGTCGAAGTAGTCCAGCACCTTGATCTTCTGCCCCGGCTCGCGGTGCCCGCCGAGCGCGATGAGATCGTCGGGACAGGCCTTTGCGCATTGGTCGCAGACGATGCAGGTCTGCGCGCCGGTGGCGGGCTCGGTCTGCAGGCGAAGCACGCCGCGAAAACGAGGCGCCGTGGGCCGCCGCTCGGCCGGATATTGAAACGTGAAGGCGGGCTGCGGCGTGTACTTGAGGGTCACCCAGAGACCCTTGAGCAGATCGAGCAGAAAAATCGATTTGAGAAACCTGAGGATCATCCCCGTGGCCTCCCGGCCGTACCCCGCATGCGCTCAGGCGCGCTCGCCGATGACGACCGGCTCGCTCGTGCCGGCCATGATGACACGTTCGCGACGAAGCACCGTGCCTTCCTTCCGGATCTTGTCCTGCAGCCGCATCAGGCCGTAGAGAAGCGCCTCAGGGCGCGGAGGACAGCCGGACACGTACACGTCGACGGGCACCACCTTGTCCACACCCTGGAGCACGCTGTAGGTCGGAAACGGGCCGCCGGCGTTCGAGCAGCTGCCCATCGAGATTACCCATTTGGGCTCGGGCATCTGGTCGTAGAGCCGCCGCAGCACGGGCGCCATCTTCTTGGTGACGGTGCCCGCCACGATCATGAGATCGGACTGGCGGGGCGACGCCCGGAAGACCTCGGCGCCGAAGCGCGCGATGTCGTAGCGCGACGCCGACGCGGCCATCATCTCGATGGCGCAGCAGGCCAGGCCGAAGCCCATCGGCCAGATCGACGACTCCCGCGCCCAATTGAGCACGCGGTCGACGGTCGTCGTGATGATGTTGTCCTCGAAACGATGATCGATGAGACCCATGAAACGGCCAATCCTGGGAATGAATATAAGGCATTTGGTGTCAAACAATCCACCTGGCGGACCGACGGCATATAATCACCGGCGAGGGCTGCGCTGGTGCGCTGGCGAAGGGGACCGACGGCGCTGCTGGCGACGCTCATCGTCGGTGTGAGTCCTTCGGCTCCCGCCCAGGATCTTCCAAGCGGGCCGCTCGTCTTCGGCGCCGGCCGCGTCACCGTCGGCGGCGAGGCGTCGGCGACCTTCAGCTGCGCGAGCACGGCCGACGATGCCTGCAGCGACGACACGGGCTTCTTCAACTATTCCGATTACGAGCGCTCGACGCTGCGCGGGACCAGGTTCGACCTGACGGCCTCCGTCAAGGCATCGGGCCACGTGTGGGTGCTCGCGGATCTCCGCGTGGAGAACGGCCGGCGCCCGACGCCATACGCCCTGTACGCGCGCATCCGTCCGTGGGAACGGCGGCCGTTCGACATCCAGGTCGGCCGGATTCCGCCGACGTTCGGATCCTTTTCCAGACGGACGTACGCCAACGACAACTTCCTGATCGGCTATCCGCTGGCGTACCAGTACCTGACGTCGCTCCGACCGGACGCGCTGCCCGCCAACGCGGACGAGTTGCTGCGCATGCGGGGCCGTGGATGGCTGTCGAGTTTCAGTGTCGGGAACCAGACACCCGACCGTGGGCTCCCGATCGCGAACGTGTTTCGGTGGGACACGGGCGTCCAGGTACACATCGCCACGCGCCTGGTGGACGCTGCCGCGTCGGCCACCACCGGGTCGCTGGGCAACCCGCTCGTCGGGGACGATAACGCGGGCAGGCAGGTCGCCGGGCGTGCTGCGTTGCATCCCTCGCCCGGACTCATCGTTGGCGGCTCGATCTCCCGCGGCCCGTTCGTCGCACGGACGGCCGGGGCAGCCGGCGGCGTGTCGCTCGACACACGCCGGTACACCCAGACAGCCGTGGGGGTCGATGCCGAGTACTCGCGCCAGCACTATCTGGTGCGTCTCGAAGCGATAGCCTCCTGGTGGACGCTGCCGGCCCTGGGCAGTCCCTCGCTCGCCGAGCCTCTCGGCGCCGTGGCCACCTCGATCGAGGGACGCTACAAGATCCATCCGCGGTGGTACGCAGGCGCCAGGTTCGATCGCCTCGGCTTCAGTACGATCACGGGGACGACTCACGCCGACTCGTGGGACGCGCCCGTGACGCGGATCGAGGTCGGCGGGGGATACTCGGTGCAGCGGAATCTGCACCTCAAGATGACGTTTCAGCACAACACGCGCGACGGCGGCCGCGTGAGAACGCTCGATCTCGGCGCCGTACAGATTCTGTTCTGGTTCTGATGAGGCGTCTCGCAATCCTCGGTCTCGGCGTGCTGGTGCCGCTCCACGTTGGCGGCACGGTGTCTCCCCGAGAATGGCTGCAGCCGGCGGCGTACGCCATCGCCCCGCTCCCGGCAGCTGGAACGGCGAGGGCGGCCGGTTTCATCCCGCGACACCCAGCGCGCCGGTCGGCCGGCGAGCAGGGCCGTGGTGGCCTCGCGACCGGGGTCCGTCCCGGCGTGGTCCGCGGGCGCGTCGACCTGCGGCGGCCGCCTGTTCTCCCGGACCGCCGGCCGAACGTGCCGCAGCTGGGCGCTCCCGCCGCGCCCGGCGTGACCGATCTGGTGCGGTCGGTCGTGTACCTCGAGACGGCCCCGCGCGGAGCCTTCGACCAGAACGACCCCGCACGCGCGGTGCTCGACCAGCGGAACGAGACGTTCGTGCCGCACGTCCTGGCCATCACGACCGGGACCACCGTCGACTTCCCCAACAGCGACCGCATCTATCACAATGTGTTCTCGTTCTCGAAGACCCGGACGTTCGATCTGGGGCGGTACGCGGCCGGTCGTTCCAAATCAGTCCGCTTCGACCGCCCCGGGATTGTGCGGGTCTTCTGCGAGATTCACTCACACATGAACGCGTTCATCCTGGTGTTCAACCATCCCTTCTTCGCCTTGACCGACCGGGAGGGCCGGTACCGGATCGAGAACGTCCCGCCCGGCAGCTACACCGTCGTCGCCTGGAACGAAGGGATCGCCTCGGCGTCGCGGTCTGTCGTCGTGCCCGAGGGGGGCACGACCGAGATCGACTTCGTGCTGCGATGAGACTGCTGTCCTCCCTGCGGAGCCGGATCTTCCTGGCCAGCGCACTGCTCGCCGTGCTGTCGGTCGGCGCGGCCATCTACCTGGTCAGCGTTCGCGTCGCGGGGGAGCTCGAACGCTCGTTGCAGCGGCAGGTTGCGGCCTCCGGCACGCTCGTGGACCAGCTGCGCGCGTCCCGCGTGCAGACCTTCACCATGATGGCGCGTCTCATCGCCGATGCGCCAAAGCTCAAGGCGGCGGTCGACACCGACGACCCGCCGACGGTCCTGCCGACGGTTCAGGACATCGCGGCCGATTATCGCGACCAGCTCGAGTCCAGCCTCCTGCTGGTCACCAACCGGGACGGCCGGGTCCTGGCGGCAGTCGGTACATCGGGTGGCACGGCGGTCGAGGTGGCGTCGCAGGCGTCGGTGCGCGAGGCCATCTCGGGCCGCGAGAGCGCCGCGCTCATCCCGCAGCCGCATGGTCTGCTGCAGCTGGTCAGCGTGCCCATCACGATTCGACTCGCCCGTCTGGACATTCTGGGCGCCCTGACCGTCGGCTTCCTCCTCGACGACGCGCTGGCCGGGCAGTTGAAGGACATCACGGGCAGCGAGATTGCGTTCGCCATCGATCGGCGGGTCGTCGCCAGCACGCTGCCCTCGTACGATCGCGCCGTCCTGGCGGGGCGGCCGCACCAGCCGGGCCGGCTGGCGGACGTCGCGGTGGGCGCCGACACGTACCTGGCGCTTCCGATTGCGCTCGACACGGGCCCTCAGTCGCCGAGCGCAGGCGCCCCGCCCCTCGCGCTCATTCTCCGATCGCGCGGCGAGCAGGTCCGCTTTCTGAACGAGATGCACACCGAGCTGGCGGTGACCGCGGTCGTGGCGGTCCTGCTCGCCACGCTGCTGAGCTTCACGGTCGCCCGCACGATCACGCGTCCGCTGGCGGCCATCACCGATGTGATGCGCGAGGTCGCCGCCACGGGAGACCTGACACGAAAGATCGTGCTCCGCGGCGAGGGCCGCTGGGACGATGAAGATGCGCGGCTGCTGGCGGCGACGTTCAACACGCTGACCGAGTCGGTGGCCCGCTTCCAGCGGGAGGTCTCGACCAAGGAACGGCTGTCGTCGCTCGGCCAGCTGTCGACGGTCATCGCCCACGAGGTGCGCAATCCGCTGATGATCATCAAGGCGTCGCTGCACGTGCTCGGCCGGCCCGGGCTGAGCGCGGCGGACGTCCGCAGCGTGGCGGCCGACATCGACGAGGAGGTCGCCCGGTTGAATCGCATCGTCAACGAGGTGCTGGATTTCGCGCGGCCGATCCGCTTCGAGCTCGCGCCGGCCGACCTCAACGTGCTCTGCCGCGAGTCGGCCCAGGCCGCCGAAGTCGAG
>CAZCEL010000426.1:0-4539 GCA_964497175.1 uncultured Bifidobacteriaceae bacterium | reverse complement strand
GAGGCTATTTCGCGGCTCGCGTACGGACGAGCCACCAAGACCCTGATGCAGTTCACGCGTCGATTCTGGAAGGCGCCCGGCCGCCCACTGGCGTTCGGCTCGCCCATGCCGGTCGGCGCCGTCTGGGACGGCAACGAAGAGCAGCGCGGCCACGCGGGAATCCTTTCGCTGCTCGCCGGCGGATCAGCCTCCACGGCGGCCGTCGATCAGGTGGCGAAAGAGGGTGGCGTGGCCGGACTCGCGCGCGCGCTCGAGTGGCTCGGGGCCCGAGGCGAGCGCGTGACCGCATGGCATCAGGTGACGTGGGAGGCCGATCCCTGGGCGCGCGGCGGCTACGCGTACTTCGACCCGGGATTCCCGCCGGCCCTGCGCTCCTGGCTCGCCCGGCCCTGCGGGTGCCTGTTCTTCGCCGGCGAGCACACCAGCATCGACTCGCAGGGCTACATGAACGGGGCCGTCGAGAGCGGCCGCCGCGCAGCGGCCGAGATTGCCGCGACGCACCGGATCGGGTCCTGAAAACCTTGGGCCTTGGTCCGTCCCTGGTCCTTGGTGCGAGTCCCACGAGCGCGAGAGACCGCGTGCCTCGGGCGCCAAGGGGGTCAGCGCGGGAGCAGCGACTCGAGCTCAGTCACGAGCCGGTCGAGCCGATCGACGACGGAACGCACCGTGTCCGGCTTGTCGAGGTCGACGCCCGCCTACTTGAGCAGCGTCATGGGGTGGTCGCTGCCGCCCGCTTTGAGGAGTGTCAGGTACCGACCGATTGCCTCGTCGCGCTCGGATGGAGACGTGCTGGACAGGCGCTTCAGCAGCTCAGCGCTCGACGCGAAGCAGGTCGCGTACTGGTAGACATAGTACGGTGTGCTGTAGAAATGCGGAATCCGCGCCCAGGTGAACCTGGACTGCTCGTCGTAGTCCATCGCGTCGCCGTGATAGGCCTGCAGCAGACCGAAGTAGATGCCGCTCAGCACCTCACCCGTGATCGGCCGGCCCTGTTCCACGAGCCGATGCGCCTGCAGCTCGAAGTCGGCAAACAGCACCTGGGTGTAGAACGTGCCGACCACACCGTCGATCGCATGCTGCAGCAGTACGATGCGCTCGCGCTCGTTGTCGGTCCGATCCAGCATGTACCGCAGGAACAACCCCTCGCTCAAGGTCGACGGCACCTCGGCCACGAAAATCGTGTACCCCGCATACACGAACGGCTGGCTCGCGTGCGCGAGCACGGTATGCATCGAGTGACCCATCTCGTGCGCCAGCGTGAATACGGCGTCGAGCGTGTCGTTGTAGTTGAGCAGCATATACGGACGGCAGCCGTACACAGGCGCCGAGTAGGCGCCGCTCCGCTTGCCGGGATTCTCGTACACATCGATGCAGTGCCCTTCGAGCACCTCACGCATCTGACGCTGGTACTGGGCACCCAGCGACGCGGCAGATGCGGGCAGCCACTCCAGGACGTCCTCGTACGGATACTTGCGATCGAACTCGACGAGCGGAATCGTGGTGTCGTACGCGTGATAGGTGTCGAGCCCGAGCACCCGCTTGCGCAGCCGGTGATAGCGCCGGAGGGGCTCGGTCCCGTCCTTGGTGACGCCGATCAAGTTCTCGACGACCGTCGGGGGGATGTTGTTGCCATGAAGGGCGGCATCGAGCGATGTCGCGTACCCACGAGCCTGGGCGTGAAACCAGTCGCGCTGCAGGACGCCGTTGTACAGCGCGGCGTAGGTGTTGACGTTCGCCTCGTAGATGGTGTGGTACGCCTTGAACGCGGCCGCCCGATCGGACTGGTCGCGATGGGTCGCGAGGATCGCGCGATACTGCCCATAGGTGAGCGTCGCCACACGTCCCGTGGACAGCGCAACGACTGGGTACTTCACATCGGAGGTGGACAGCGCCGCGTAGGCGTCGTATGGCGATGAGGAGAACCGGTTGGCCAACGAGAGCAGATGCTCGCCCTTGTCGTCGAGCACGTGCTCCTGTTGGCGGTACAAGTCCTCGATCGCGAAGCGATAGACCGAGAGCGCCGGGCTGGCTTCCATCCACTCCCGAACCCTCGCCAAGGGAATCTTCAGCAGCTCGGGGTCGAACCACGATCCGGCCTGGGCGGCCTTCGCCAGCAGGATCTGTACCTGCTGGCGCCTGGCATTGATCTGGTTGTCGCGCTGGTCCTGGTCGTACCACAGCGAGGCGAAGTACCAGACTTTGTACTCGAGCTGGCCGAACTCATCCCGCAGCGTCAGTGCGGCCAGCAATCGGTCGGCTCCCTCGGCCAGCGTTCCCTGCAGGCGCGCGAACGCCTCGATCCGCTCGTCGAGCTCGGCGTACGCGTGCTCCCAGGCGCCCCAGTCGGGAAAGATCGACGTCAGGTTCCACCTGAATCGCTCGGGAATCTCGACTCGTTCGCGGGGCGTGGAAACCTCCGCCAGCCCGGTCGGCGCCGTCTGGTCCATCTCGCAATGATACTTCGGGGTCCGACTCACACCGACGATCCGTCGCGCCGATAGCGCCGGATCGTCGGCGTCGACGCGGTGATCCAGCCCGTCGCGACGAGGCATAGCGCGCCGCCGCTCACGACCGAGAAGGGAGCGCCGAGCCAATGCGCGACGGCGCCAGCCTCGAGCTCGCCCAGCTGCGGCCCACCCTGGAAGAACGCCATGTTGATCCCCATCATGCGGCCCCGCAGGCGATCGGGCGTCTCGAGCTGCCGGATGATGTTGCGAATGACCGTGCTCACCGTGTCGGTGGCCCCGGTCAAGGCCAGGCACGCGAACGTGAGCCAGAACGACCTGGACACGCCAAACACAACCGTCGCGCACCCGTACCCGGCCACCGACCACAGCAGCGCCAGCCCGCGCCGGTCGATGTGCTCGACGAGCCGGACGAGCGCGACGCTGGTCACGAAGGCGCCCAGGGCCGGCGCGGCGAAGAGCCAGCCGTAGCCCCGCGCGCCGACGTGCAGGACGTCCTGGGCGAACATCGGCAGCAGCGCCGTCGCCGACGAGAGGAACGTCGCCATGAAGTCGAGCAGCATGGTCGAGCGGATGAGCGGTGATCGAAATACGAACTGCACGCCTTCTCTCGCGGCGGCCACCGACAGGCCGTCTCGCTGGGACGAGGCGCCAGGTGCGTCAACCCGCCTCGGAACCTCGCGCATCAGCAGCAGCGCCACGATCACGAAGCCGAACGAGACGGCATTGGACACGTACGCCAGGCCGACATCGCCGGCGGCGATGAGCGCGCCTCCGAGCGCGGGGCCGGCGACCGACGCCGTCTGAAACATGATCGAGTTCAGGCTGATCGCATCCGGCAGGTGTTCGCGGGGAACGAGCGACGGCAGCAGTGCCTGTCGAGCGGGGAGATCGAACGCGGACACGGCGGCGCCAGCCGCCGCCAACAGGTAGATCGGCCAGAGGGCGGTCACCCCTTCAAAGGACACCAGCGCGAGCGCCAGCGCCACGACCGCGGCCAGCACCTGGGTCACGAGCAGCACGCGGCGCCGATCCATGGCGTCGGCGACGAGGCCGCTGAGCAGCGAGAAGAACACGACGGGCGCCACGCGAACCAGGCCGACGAGGCCGAGCGCCAGCCCCTTCCGATCGGGCGGGACCAGCAACGATATGTGCCACAGCAGCGCCGCGTTCTGCATGGACGACCCGGTGAGCGACAGCAGGAGGCCAGCCCAGATCAGGCGGAAATTCCGGTACCGCAGCGACGCGAGGGACCGACCCGACAGCACGATGGGGTTAGGACGGCACGACCAGCACGAGCTTGCCGATGTGTGCGCTCGCCTCCATGACGCGGTGGGCCTCGGCGGCGGCGGTGAGCGGGAACGTGGCATGGAGCGGGACCCGGACCGCACCCGACTCGAGAAGCGGCCAGACGTGCTCGTGAACGGCCCTGGCAATGGCGCCCTTCTCGGCCACCGTCCTCGGCCGAAGCGTCGAACCGGTGACCGTGAGCCGCCGCTGCAGGATAGGACCGATGTTGACGACGGCCTTGGTGCCCCCGAGCATCCCGATCAGGACGAGCCGACCGTCGATCGCCAGCGCCTCGAGATTGCGCTGCAGGTAGTCGCCGCCGACGATGTCCAGCACGACGTCGACGCCGCGGCCTCCCGTCAGGTCGCGGACGGCCGCCACAAAGTCGGTGTCACGGTAGTTGATCGCCCGGTGGGCCCCAAGCGCCTCGCAGGCCGCACACTTGTCGGCGCTGCCGGCCGTCGTCAGCACGTGAGCCCCCCGCGCGCGCGCGATCTGAATGGCGGTCGTCCCGATGCCGCTCGATCCGCCGTGCACGAGGATCGACTCCCCCCGAGCGAGTCTGCCCCGTTCGACCACGTTGGTCCACACCGTGAAGGTCGTCTCCGGTAGCCCGGCCGCGTGGGTCAGGTCCATGCCGTGGGGAATCGGCAGACACTGGGGCGCCGGCGCGGCACAGTACTGAGCGTAGCCGCCGCCAGAGACCAGCGCGCAGACCGTATCGCCACGGTGCAGGTCCCGCACGTCGGCGTCCTCGACGTCAAGACGGTCCTTGATGGCATCG
>CAZCEL010000425.1:0-4545 GCA_964497175.1 uncultured Bifidobacteriaceae bacterium | reverse complement strand
GTCGGGGATGGTGCCGGTGAAGAGCCGGACGCCCGCGCGTCCGCCGCCGCCCTGTAGCTGCTGCTCGACCTTCGTGAATGCCGGCGGCTCGGTCATGTCGGCGAGCCGCCCGACGATGGCCGCTGCCAGGTCCACAACCCGTTCGAGGTCCTCGTATTGAATCTTGTCCGCCGTGTCGGACGGACGGTGGTAGTCGGTGTGCGTGCCGGTGAAGAAGTTGAGACTTGGCACGCCGGCCTGGTTGAACGTGGCCACGTCGGTCGGCTGGTAGGGGTCGGACTGTATCGACAGGTCGAAGCCCGCGGCGATGTTTGCCTGTTCGAGCAGGCGCGACCAGATCGGACTCGAGCCCGTGGCCTGCACAGCCAGCTTGTTGTCCTGCATCCGGCCGACCATATCGAAATTGAGGTAGGCCGCGAGCTGATCGACGGGCACCGGAGGCGCGCTCACGTACGCTGCCGAGCCGATCAGGCCGAGCTCCTCACCGGACCAGAATTCCAGGAGCAGGTGTCTTCGTCGAGGCTGTGCGGCCAGCGAATCGCCGAGCGCCAGCACCGCCGCCGTTCCCGACGCGTTGTCGTCTGCCCCGAAGTGGACTTTGCCCGCATCGGCCTTGTCGGCGAGCGAGCTGCCGTGGTCCCCGTGCCCGAGGTGATCGTAGTGGGCGCCAACGGCGATCCAGGGCTTGGGCACCGCCCCGACTGGGCTGGTGGCCGGCAGGTACGCGACGATGTTGGCCGACCGTTGCCGCTCGCGCACAACCGCCGCCTTGATGGTGAGGGTTACGCCCGGGATGTCGAAGCCGGCCACGTGCGGATTGCCGGAGTCGAACGACTTCTGAATATCGGCGAGGGTGCGCCCCGTGCCGCGCAGAATCTCCTCGCCCACGCGGCCGCTGATGCTGGCCGCGACGATGCCCGAGCCCGCGAGCGCCGTGTCGAAGGTCATCGGGATGATCTCGCCGGCGTTGGGCGAGTTGGGTCCCGTCACCACGATGACCGCACGCGCCCCGCGCTGCCGCGCGGCCATCGCCTTGTACCGGAGATCCGCGTAGCGCGCCAGCATCCCCTTGGTCTTCTGATCGGCATCCTCGGGGAAATAACGCAGCACGATCACAATCTTGTCCTTCACGTCGAGCGTGGCGTAGCTGTCGTAGCCGAAGTCCTGGCTGTCGGGGACGACGAGGCCGTACCCGGCGAAGACGACCGGACCGCTCGCTTCGGCCGACTCGGAGAACGACAGCGCCTGCACATCGGCGCGTCTGTCGTAACGCGTGCTCGATCCTGCCGCCACCTGGAGTGTTGTGCCGCCGTCGCGTGTTCCGGCGGTGAACTCGAACGGAAGCCGGAAGTCGGTTTGGCCCGGAAGCGGCTTGGCGCCGATGCGTTGGAGCTGGGAAACGATGTAGTCGGCCGCCAGCCGTTCACCCGCAGAGCCGGCGAGCCGACCAGCAAGCTTCTCGGACGCCAGTGTCACCACATGGGCTCGTGTCCGAGACGAGGCGCCCGGCGCCTGCGCGTGCACCGATGTCGCCGTCGCGAGGGCCGTCGCAAGGGCGAGTCTCCCGAGGCCGACCAGATGACCAACTGACGGGATGGTCCTCATGACTACTTGCCCGGCTTTCTGGGAGGCGCATTCCTGAGCGCCTCTCTCGCCTTGTCGTGATTCCACTCGGCCAGAAACAGCTGGCCGGCCCCACCCCCAGACCGGCTCGACGTCCAGGCGAGCCGCCTGCCGTCGGGCGACGGTACCGGCAGCCCGTCGAAGCCGTCCGAGTACGTGACTCGGACTGGCTCCTTGGCGCCCTGCGCGTCGACGATGAACACCTCGAAGTTCTCGAACCCGAGCTTGTTGGACGCGAAGACGATGTACTCGCCAGACGGATGCTCGTACGGCGCCCAGCTCATCGACCCGAAATCCGTGATCTGTCTGGCGTCCGAGCCGTCGAGCTTCATGGTCCACACGTCGGCGATGAGCCCCTCCTCGTCGAACCGCCGCCAGACGATGCGCGAGCCATCGTGCGTGAAGAAGGGTCCACCGTCGTAGCCGGGAACCGTGGTGAGCCGCTTCTGGCCGGTTCCGTCGGCGCGCATGATGTAGATCTCGGCAAAGTAGCTCGCGTTGTCCTCGAGGATCTTCTTCTCGCGGTCGCTGAGGGTGCGGTTGTAGGCGTCGCGCATCGAGGAGAAAGCAATCCACTGGCCGTCGGGCGAATAGCTCGCCTCCGCGTCGTAGCCGCGCGCGGTCGTGAGCCGCTTCAGGCTGCCGCCCGTTTCGGTGTACGCCCAGATGTCCATCTCCGGGTCGTAATCCCACGAATAGCGACGCTCCTTGCCCGTCGCGCGGAACGCGAGCTCCTCTTCCTGGAGCTGTTTCGACTTCGGATCGGCGTGCGACGAGGAAAAGAGGATCTCGTCGCTCTTCGGCCTGAAGAACGCGCACGTCGTCTTGCCAAGACCCGGCGAAATGCGCTTGACGTCGCCGGACGCCAGATCCAGCACGTAGATCTGGTAGAAGGGGTTCCCCGGCTCGCGTTCGCTCTGAAAGACGAGCCGCTTTCCATCCGGTGACCAGTAACCCTCGCCCGCTCGACGTCCTTCGACGGTGAGCCGTCGCACGCGGGTCAGGAACTCCCGCTCGGGGGATCCTTGGGCTGCCGACTGTGGCGTCCCCGCGATTAGAGTCCAGCCCAGCGGGGATGCCGCCGTCATGGCTGCCAGCACGGCAACGCTGCTCAATCTCATGGGGGAACCTCGGGAACCGCGTACTTCGTCCAAGGTCATTATCGCCGTGTTATTCTCTCTTCCTCAACCCAAGTATCGGCCGCGCCCCTTCTGGGCGCCCAGGAGCGTGTCATGAACCGACTGAAAATCGCAGCGCTGACGCTCGCCGTCCTCGCCGCCTTTCCCGTGGCGTCTCGTGCTCAAGGCGACGTCTCCGGCGACTGGGAGATTACCCTGAACACGCCCCAGGGCGCGAACGCAGTCAATCTGACCCTGAAGAGCGAGGCGGACAAGGTCACGGGCAGTCTTGTCAGCCCGATGGGTACCGTGCCGGTGGCCGGCACGTGGTCGGGCGGGGCCCTTGCCGTCACCGCGTCGATCGACCTGCAGGGCACCAGCCTGCAGCTCGGCTTGAATGGCAAGCTGGAAGGCGAGGCTCTGAACGGCATGGTGAAGTTTGGCGACTTCGGCGAGTTCCCGTTTACGGGGAAGCGCGCCGCGAAGGCTGCCGCTGCAGCGGCGGCGCCCGCCCCTGCTGTGGCCAGTTCCGGGGCCGGCGGTTCCGGTGGCGCAGCCGGCAAGTGGGATGTCGTCCTGGTGATCGAGGGCGCGGGTGAGTTCCCCGCAACGGCGACGCTCACCCAGGAGGGCGACAAGATCACGGGTGTCTTGTCGAGTCAGGCCGGTGACGTCCCGTTGAACGGGACGCTGACGGGCACGTCGCTCAAGCTGACGTTCACGGCGGCAACGCCCAATGGCGAGTTGCCGGTCACGATGACTGGCGAGCTGGGCGCGCAGGGGCTTGCCGGCAAGGCCAGCATCGCCGGGCTCGGCGAGGCCGACTGGAAAGCGACGCGCGCCAAGTAGGTCGCGCAACCGTTTTGAAGGAAGACGTCGCAATGGCCAGCCGGGCTGCGCGCTCAGGCATCCTGGCCGCGTGTGTGGCGCTCGCCACGCTTGTCCTCGTGCTGACGCCGGCCGTCCACGGCCAGAACGGGGCCATCAAGCTGGCGACCGTCGTGCCCGACGGTTCGATCTGGGACAAGAGCCTCAAACAGATGGGCGTCGACTGGCAGCAGGCGACTGCCGGCCGTGTCTCGATGACCGTCTTCAGCGGGGGGTCGCAAGGGGACGAGCCCACCACACTGAGGAAGATGCGGCTCGATACGCTGCAGGCGGCCGGGCTCACCATCGTGGGCCTTGGTGCCATCGACTGGTCTTTCAACGTCTTCAACACTCCGTTCTTCTACGAGTCCTACGACGAGCTGAATGCCGTGGTCGACAAGCTGACGCCACTGCTCAAGCAACGCGCGGCGTCGAAAGGATTCGTGCTCCTGCACTGGGGCCACGGCGGCTGGGTCCAGGTGTTTTCGAAGGGTCCGGTGCAGTCGGTGTCGGACCTCAAGCGCGCCAGGCTCTACACGTCGGCCGGCGACGATCGCATGACCCAGTACTACAAGTCCCGGGGCTTTCAGCCGCGCGCGATGGCGATGACCGACATCCTCACGGGGCTGACGACGGGGATGATCGACGCGCTGCCGACGCCGCCGCTGGCGGCCCTGACGTTTCAGTGGTACAAGCAGACGCCGTTCATGCTCGACATCGGGCTGACGCCGCTGGTCGGCGCGACCGTGATCAGCAAGAAGACCTGGGACCGGCTGTCCGCGGCCGATCGGGCGGCGATGAGCGAGATTGCCGCGGGCGTGGAAAAGAAGCTCCAGGCGGAAGTCCCCAAGCAGGACGGGCTCGCCGTCACGCTGATGGGCACACAGCTGTCTCTTATACACATCTGACGCTGCCGACGATCTTACGCGTGTAGATC